>NZ_BAAAPF010000245.1:0-10782 GCF_039531005.1 Streptomyces synnematoformans | reverse complement strand
GGTACGTCAGCAGCAGCAGCACCGCGGCCGCACCGCCCACGGCGGCCGCCGCGCCCGGGCGCGTACGGCGGCGGGCGGAACCTCGGGTGCGGCGGCCGGGACGACGCGGGCCCTCACGCACCACGGAACCTCCTCGGCCGTACGCGCCGGCGGACCGGCGGCCGCGCACGAGCGTCGCTGCTGCACAACGGGGGGACGGTCACTGCCTCCAGCGTGCGCCGCCGTCCCGCCCGCGACCCACCGGCATACGCCGAACGGGCGACCCCGCCAGGGGAGCCGCCCGCCCGCCGTACGGCCGTACGGAACGCCGGTGCCGCCGGCCCCTAGGCGCCCATCATGTGCACGCCGCCGTCGACGTGCACGATCTCGCCCGTCGTCTTCGGGAACCAGTCCGACAGCAGCGCGACGATCCCGCGCCCCGCCGGCTCCGGGTCCGCCATGTCCCACTCCAGCGGCGAGCGGGTGTTCCACACGTCCGCCAGGTCCGTGAAGCCGGGGATGGACTTCGCCGCCATGGACCCGATCGGGCCCGCCGACACCAGGTTGCAGCGGACGTTCTCCTTGCCGAGGTCGCGGGCCAGATAGCGGCTGGTGGCCTCCAGCGCTGCCTTGGCCGGGCCCATCCAGTCGTACTGCGGCCAGGCGTACTGCGCGTCGAAGGTGAGCCCGACCACCGACCCGCCGCCCTGCATCAGCGGCAGGCAGGCCATCGTCAGCGACTTCAGCGAGAACGCCGAGACGTGCATGGCGGTGGCGACGGACTCGAAGGGCGTGTGCAGGAAGTTGCCGCCGAGGGCGTCCGGCGGGGCGAAGCCGACCGAGTGCACGACGCCGTCGAGCCCGCCCAGCTCCTCGCGCACGATGCCCTCGATCCGCGCCAGGTGCTCGTCGTCGGTGACGTCCAGCTCGACGACCTTCGTGGGCTTCGGCAGCTTCTTCGCGATGCGCTCGGTCAGCGTGGGCCGCGGGAACGCGGTGAGGATGATCTCCGCGCCCTGCTCCTGCGCCAGCTTCGCGGCGTGGAAGGCGATGGACGACTCCAGCAGCACGCCGGTGACGAGGACGCGCTTGCCGTCGAGGATTCCGCTCATGGTGCTCAGTGACCCATGCCCAATCCGCCGTCCACGGGAATGACGGCTCCGGTGATGTACGAGGCGTCGTCGGAGGCGAGGAAGCGCACGGCGGCCGCGACGTCCCCCGGCTGCGCGTACCGGCCGAGCGGCACCTGCGCGACGATCTCCGCCTGCCGCTCCGCCGGCAGCGCCCGCGTCATGTCGGTCTCGACGAAGCCGGGCGCGACGACGTTGAAGGTGATGTTGCGCGAGCCCAGCTCGCGCGCCAGCGAACGGGCGAAGCCGACGAGCGCCGCCTTGGACGCGGCGTAGTTCGCCTGGCCGGGCGAGCCCATGAGGCCCACCACGGAGGAGATGAGCACGACGCGGCCCCTGCGGGCCCGCAGCATGCCGCGGTTGGCGCGCTTGACGACGCGGAAGGTGCCGGTGAGGTTGGTGTCGAGGACGGCGGCGAAGTCCTCCTCGGACATCCGCATCAGCAGCTGGTCCCTGGTGACACCGGCGTTGGCCACCAGCACCTCGACGTTGCCGTGCTGCTCCTCCACCTCCTTGTACGCCCGGTCGACCTGCTCGGTGTCGGTGATGTCACACCTCACCGGCAGGCAGCCCAGCTCCGTCAGCGCCGCGGGCGGCTCGCCGGAGCGGTACGTGAACGCGACCTTGTCCCCCGCCTCGGCGAACGCACGGGTGATGTCGAGGCCGATACCGCGGTTGCCTCCGGTGACCAGAACCGAGCGGCTCACGGACCCATCCCTTCTCCCGGTGGGCCCCGGACGCGCTCCGCGGCCCTTCACCCGAGAAGCTATCGGTACGGGACGTGCCGCGGACATTCCGCCCCCCACACAGGGCCGGACCGGACACTTGTGGGGTTCTCACAGAATCCCGCTGGGCAGCGGGCGTCCGCTCAGGGCATGATCGGCCGGGGGGCCGACCCGGCCGCCCGGCACCACACCCACCACCGACCGGAGGGCAGCACGTGAGCAAGTCGGTCCATTCCATCGACGACGAGTTCCTCGCGTTGCCGCTCGGCGCCCTCGCAGACGCCGCGCTCGCGCGGGCCCGGGCGCTGGGCGCCGAACACGCGGACTTCCGCCTGGAGCGGGTACGCGGCGCCGCGCTGCGGCTGCGGGACGCCAGGCCCGCGGGGTCCATGGACACCACCGACCTCGGGTACGCCGTGCGCGTGGTCCACGGCGGGGCGTGGGGCTTCGCCGCCGGGGTCGACCTGACCCCGGACGCCGCGGCCCGGGTCGCCGCCCGGGCGGTGGCGATGGCGAAGCTGTCGGCGCGGGTCATCGCCGCGGCCGGGGCGGACGAGCGGGTGGCGCTGGCCCCGGAGCCGGTGCACGCCGGGAAGACGTGGGTCTCCGCGTACGAGGTGAACCCCTTCGACGTACCGGACGCCGACAAGGCCGCGCTGCTCACCGGGTGGAGCGAGCGGCTGCTCGGCGCGCCGGGGGTGTCGCACGTGGACGCCTCGCTGCTCGCCGTGCAGGAGAACAAGTTCTACGCCGACACCGCCGGCACCTCGACGACCCAGCAGCGGGTGCGGATCCACCCCGAGCTGACCGCGATGACGGTCACGGACTCCGGCGACTTCGACTCGATGCGCACCCTCGCGCCGCCGGCGGGCCGCGGCTGGGAGTACGCGACCGGCACCGGCTGGGACTGGGACGCCGAGCTGGCGCGCATCCCCGGCTGGCTGGCCGAGAAGATGGCGGCGCCGAGCGTCGAGGCCGGCACGTACGACCTGGTGGTCGACCCCTCCAACCTGTGGCTGACGATCCACGAGTCCGTCGGCCACGCCACCGAGCTGGACCGCGCGCTCGGCTACGAGGCCGCGTACGCCGGCACCTCCTTCGCCACGTTCGACCTGCTCGGCGAGCTGCGCTACGGCTCCGGCCTCATGAACGTCACCGGGGACCGCACCGCCGAACACGGGCTGGCCAGCATCGGCTACGACGACGAGGGCGTGCAGGCGCAGTCGTGGGACCTGGTCCGGGAGGGCGTGCTCGTCGGCTACCAGACGGACCGCCGGATCGCGAAGCTCACCGGCGCGGACCGCTCCAACGGCTGCGCCTTCGCCGACTCCCCCGCCCACGTGCCCGTACAGCGCATGGCGAACGTCTCGCTGCAGCCGGCGCCCGAGGGGCCGACGACCGACGAGCTGATCGGCGAGGTGGAGCGCGGCATCTACGTCGTCGGCGACCGGTCCTGGTCGATCGACATGCAGCGCTACAACTTCCAGTTCACCGGCCAGCGGTTCTACCGCATCGAGAACGGCAGGCTGGCCGGCCAGCTCAAGGACGTGGCGTACCAGGCGACGACCACCGACTTCTGGGGCTCGATGTCGGCGATCGGCGGGCCGGAGACGTACGTGCTGGGCGGCACGTTCAGCTGCGGCAAGGCCCAGCCGGGCCAGGCCGCGGCCGTCTCGCACGGCTGCCCGTCGGCCCTCTTCCGGAACGTCAACATCCTCAACACCACCCAGGAGGCCGGCCGATGACGCGCACGCCCCGGACGACCGAGCCGCACGAGACCGTCGAGCGGGCCCTGGAGCTGTCGCGCGCCGACGGCTGCGTCGTGATCGCCGACGAGGAGTCGACCGCGAACCTCCGCTGGGCCGGCAACGCGCTGACGACGAACGGCGAGACGCGCGGCCGCACGCTCACCGTCATCGCCACCGTCGACGGCCGCGAGGGCACGGCGTCCGGCGTCGTCTCGCGCAGCGCGGTCACCGCCGACGACCTGGAGCCGCTGGTGCGGGCCGCGGAGGCGGCCGCGCGCGAGGGCGGCCCCGCGGAGGACGCCCGTCCGCTGGTCGCGGGCGTGCCGCAGTCGGCCGGCTTCACCGAGCCGCCCGCCGAGACCTCCTCCGACGTGTTCGCCGCCTTCGCGCCGGCGCTCGGCGAGTCCTTCGCCCGCGCCCGGTCCGGCGGCCGGCAGCTGTACGGCTTCGCGAACCACATGGTCACGTCCACCTACCTGGGCACCTCCACCGGGTTGCGGCTGCGCCACGACCAGCCGTCCGGGACGCTGGAGGTCAACGCCAAGTCCCCGGACCGGACGAGGTCCGCCTGGGCGGGCCGCTCGACCCGGGACTTCACCGACGTCACCGCCGACGTCACAGCCGCGCTGGACGCGGAGCTGGCGCAGCGGCTGGCGTGGGCGGAGCGCGCGGTGGAGCTGCCCGCCGGGCGGTACGACACGCTGCTGCCGCCGAGCGCGGTGGCCGACCTGCTGGTGTACATGTTCTGGTCCGGCGGCGGCCGCGACGCGCACGAGGGCCGCACGGTGTTCAGCAGGCCGGGCGGCGGCACGCGCGTCGGCGAGAAGCTGACCGACCTGCCGCTGACGCTGCGCAGCGACCCGGCGGAACCGGGCCTGGAGTCGGCGCCGTTCGTCGTCGCGCACGCCTCCGGCAACGACTCGTCGGTCTTCGACAACGGGCTGCCGATCGGGCCCACGGACTGGCTGCGCGAGGGCACGCTGCAGCACCTGCTGACCAACCGGCACACCGCGGACCTCACCGGCCTGCCGGTCACCCCCGAGGCGGACAACCTGGTGCTGGACGGGGGCGGCACGAAGTCGCTGGAGGAGATGGTCGCGGACCTGGGGCACGACGGCCCGGGGCTGCTGCTGACCTGCCTGTGGTACATCCGCGAGGTCGACCCGGCCACGCTACTGCTGACCGGGCTGACCAGGGACGGCGTGTACCTGGTGGAGAACGGCGAGGTGACCGGGGCGGTGAACAACTTCCGCTTCAACGAGTCGCCCGTCGACCTGCTGGCGCGGGCGGCGGAGGCGGGGGCCACGGAGCGGACGCTGCCGCGCGAGTTCGCCGACTGGTTCACGCGCGCGGCGATGCCGCCGCTGCGGGTCCCGGGCTTCAACATGAGCTCGGTCAGCCGGGGCGTGTAGCTGCCATTACCCTCGTACGCAGCCGCGAGGGGCGGTACGGATCGCGTACGGATCGAGTTCGAGGAGACACGAGAGACGTGACGGACATCGTCGACGAGCTGCGGTGGCGCGGGCTGCTGGCCCTGTCCACCGACGAGGACGCACTGCACAAGGCGTTCGCGGACGGGCCCGTCACGTTCTATTGCGGCTTCGACCCGACCGCACCCAGCCTGCACCTCGGCAATCTCGTGCAGATCCTCACGATGCGCCGGATCCAGCGGGCCGGGCACCGGCCGCTGGGCCTCGTCGGCGGGGCCACCGGGCTCATCGGCGACCCCAAGCCGGACGCTGAGCGCACGCTCAACGCACCCGACGTGGTGGCCGGGTGGGTAGGGCGGCTGCGTGCCCAGATCGAGCCGCTGCTGGACTTCGAGGGGCCGTACGCGGCCCGGATGGTCAACAACCTCGACTGGACCGCGGGCCTGACCGCCATCGAGTTCCTGCGCGACGTCGGCCAGCACTTCCGGGTGAACAAGATGATCGCCAAGGAGGCGGTCTCCCGGCGGCTGAACTCGGATATGGGCATCGGCTACACCGAGTTCAGCTACCAGATCCTGCAGGGCATGGACTACCTGGAGCTCTACCGGCGGTACGGCTGCACGCTCCAGACCGGCGGCAGCGACCAGTGGGGCAACCTGACCGCGGGCACCGAGCTGATCCACAAGGTCGAGCCGGACGCCGTGGTGCACGCGCTGGCCACCCCGCTGATCGTCAAGGCGGACGGCACCAAGTTCGGCAAGACCGAGGCCGGCACGGTGTGGCTCGACCCGGAGCTGACCAGCCCGTACGGGTTCTACCAGTTCTGGCTCAACGCGGACGACCGGGACATGCCCCAGTATCTGCGGATCTTCAGCTTCCGCAGCCGCGGGGAGATCGAGGAGCTGGAGCGGCAGACCGAGGAGCGGCCGCAGGCGCGGGCCGCGCAGCGGGCGCTGGCGGAGGAGCTGACGACGCTGGTGCACGGCGCGGAGCAGTGCGCCGCGGTGGTCGCCGCGTCCCGGGCGCTGTTCGGGCAGGGCGAGCTGGCCGGGCTGGACGAGGCGACGCTGCGGGCGGCGCTGGCGGAGGTGCCGCACGTGCGGGTGGCCGAGCTGGGTCCGGTCGTGGAGCTGCTCGCCGAGGTGGGCCTGGCGCCGAGCAGGTCGGCGGCCCGCAGGACGGTCAAGGAGGGCGGGGCGTACGTGAACAACGTGAAGGTCGCGGCCGAGGACGCCGTGCCGGCCCCGGCGGACCTGCTGCACGGGCGCTGGCTGGTGCTGCGCCGCGGCAAGCGCAACCTGGCCGCGGTGGAGCTGGCGGCCCCCGAGGCCGGGTGAGCGGCGGATGAGCGGGCGGATACCCGGCGGGCCGGGGCGTACGGGCCGGGCCCGGGGGCGCGGGCCGGCCGGCGGCCGGCCCGCGGGCTTAGCACGTCCCGCGGCCCCGCGTGCCCGCCTCAGGCGCGCGGGGCGGCGGGACGGAGCGCTTCAGCGGGGGCTGCGGTACTTGTGGCCGCGCATTCCGCCGTACAGCGGGGTGCCCAGGGCGACGACGGCCACGGCGCCGGCCAGCTGCAGGATGTGCCTGATCCAGTCGATTCCCTTGGTGTCGTCCACCCCGATCCCCGAGGCCACGGCGTTGCCGACGATGGCCCCGACGACGCCGAAGGCGGTGGTCAGCCAGAGGGGAATGGCCTGCTTGCCGGGCAGGATCGCCCGGGCGATGACGCCCAGGACCAGGCCCACGATGATGGCCCACAGCCAGCTCATGTCGCCTCCTAGTGCGGCGGTGTCCGCATGCCGTGCCAGTTTCCGGCGGCGGCCGGGGGGTCGCATTCCGGCCAGGGCCGTTCGGGTTTTCGGCCGGGGTGCGCCGCCCCGGCGTCGAGGGACGGGCCTTCCCGGCGTACCGTTGGGAAGTACCCAGTACCAGGGGGGTGGAGCGTGAAGCGCAAGCGCCACGGCGATGCCGACGTGTTCCGGATCACCGGTGCCCGACAGAGTCTGGACGACGACGTACGCGGCCGGCAGCGGCGGTACGTGATCTCCATGCTCGTCCGGGCGGTCTCGGTGGTGGGCGCCGCGCTGCTCTGGAACGTCGAGCGGCATGTCGCGATCGTCGCGCTCGTCCTCGGCATGTTCATCCCGTATTTCGCGGTCGTCATCGCGAACGCGGGCCGGGAGAACGTACGTTCACTTCCCTCCACCTTCGCCGTCGCCCCGCCACGGGCCGTGATCGCCCCGCCGCCGCGGGCCGCGCGGGAGCCCGAAACCCCGGGTGAGCACGCACAGGCCGGGCACGATTCACCGACCAGAGATAGCGCTCCGCCGACCGTTTGATCACCAAGAGTGCAAGCTCAGAAAAACCTCAAATCAAATATGCCGATCCGGTGCCGAGCGGGCCGCCCCGCGTGACATACTTCGTACGCGCTCCGCATCCCCCGTCGGAGCGACGGACCGACGCCGGGCGGCTCCCCCCGTGGCTGCCCGGCGTCGCCCATTTTCCGGGTCGTAGGCTGGGGCCTCGTGGACACCGCTGAACCCGCTCTCATCTGCTCCGCCAAGGGCTGCCGCACGCCCGCCGTGTGGGTGCTCGCCTGGAACAACCCGAAGCTGCACACGCCCGAGCGCCGCAAGACGTGGCTGGCGTGCGCGGAACACCGGGAATATCTCAGCCAATTTCTCGGCGTCCGGGGGTTTCTCAAAGAGGTCGTGACCCTGACGGACTGGCAGGACGCGGAGAAGAGCGCGGCGCGGGACGCCGAGCAGGGCGCCGGGAACGACTCCGGGAACGACGCCGGCGACCGGCCGGGGCCGGAACGGGGCTGAGAACCGGCACCGCCCGCGCGCCGGGCCGTCCCCGGCCGTGCACCGGCGGCTCCGGCCCGCCGCCGTCAGCCGCCGATGGCGGACATCGGCCGGTCCGGCTGGACGAACGACGGATCGTCCAGCCCCGCGCCGGCCTTCTTGCCCCACATCGCCTCCCGCCACAGCCGCGCCACCTCCGCGTCCGGCGCGCCGGAGCGCAGCGCGCCCCGCAGGTCGGTCTCCTCGCGGGCGAACAGACAGTTGCGCACCTGCCCGTCGGCGGTCAGCCGGGTGCGGTCGCAGGCCCGGCAGAAGGGGCGGGTGACGGTGGCGATGACGCCGACCCGGGCCGGCCCGCCGGCCACGAGCCAGCGCTCGGCCGGCGCGGAGCCGCGCGCGGCCGCGCCCTCCGGGGTCAGCTCGAAGCGGGTGCGCAGGGAGGCGAGGATCTCGCCGGCGGTGATCATGCCGTCGCGCTGCCAGCCGTGCTGCGCGTCGAGGGGCATCTGCTCGATGAACCTCAGCTCGTAGCCCTCGGCGACGGCCCAGGCGAGCAGGTCGGGGGCCTCGTCCTCGTTGACCCCGGGCATCAGCACGCTGTTGACCTTCACCGGCTCCAGCCCGGCGGCCCGGGCGGCGGCGAGGCCGCGGAGCACGTCGCCGTGGCGCCGGCGCCGGGTGAGCCGGTGGAACACGTCGGGCCGCAGGGTGTCCAGCGAGACGTTGACCCGGTCGAGGCCAGCGGCCTTGAGGGCGGGGGCCGTGCGCTCCAGTCCGATGCCGTTGGTGGTCAGGGAGAGCCGCGGCCGGGGAGACAGCGCGGCGCAGCGCTCGACTATGCCGACGAGCCCGGGGCGCAGCAGCGGCTCGCCGCCGGTGAAGCGCACCTCGGTCACGCCCAGCTCGACGACCGCGAGGCGGACGAGGCGGACGATCTCGTCGTCGGTGAGCAGCTCGGGTTTGCCGAGCCACTGAAGCCCTTCTTCCGGCATGCAGTACGTGCACCGGAGGTTGCAGCGGTCGGTGAGCGAGACGCGCAGGTCGGTGGCGACCCGTCCATAGGTGTCGCGCAGCATGGTGACGGCCCTCCCACGGCGGTACCTGACCTTTCGCAGCCTACGTCAGGCCCCTGACATTCAACACTCTGTTGAGATCAGGGGGCGGCAGCCGCCCGCGTACGGGTGTGACAGCCGGGCCGCACGGGGCCTGACGTGCCCGACACGCCAAAAGTCACTGCAGGGCGATGTATTGATGGGCGCGGGTGATCAGCGCTACGTTCGCTTGCCGTGTACCTGACCGCGGATCCGTCCGCGGCGGTTTCCGAACCGATGATCTGGAGATCCCATGACTCATCTCCGACCCCGCGGCCGGCGCCTGCTGGCGGTGCCCCTCGGGCTGACCCTCGCGGCGGCGCTCGGCCTCCTGCCGGGGGCGGCGTCCGCCGCGTCGGCGCCCGAGCCGGGCGGTGGCGCCGCCGCGGCGGCCGACGAGACCCTTTCCTACGTGGTCAACACCAAGACCGACCGCAGGACGATCGCCCGGGTGCGGGACGCGATCGGCGACGCGGACGGCTCGGTGGTCGTCACGTACAAGAAGATCGGCGTGTTCGTCGCCCACTCCACCAACCCGGACTTCGCGGCGGAGCTGCGCGACGTGCGCGGCGTGCAGTCCGCGGGCGCGACCCGCACCGCACCGCTGAAGCCGTCGGCGACGCTGGAGACCAGCGCACCGGACGTCTACGAGGGCGCCGCCGAGGCCCGTTCGCAGGACCCGGACGTCGAGCCGCTGGAAAACGAGCAGTGGGACCTGCCGGCCATCGGTGCCGACAAGGCGCACAAGATCTCGATCGGCAGCCGCGATGTGACCGTCGGCGTCATCGACACCGGCGTGGACGACCGGCACCCCGATCTCAAGGCCAACTTCTCCGCCGAGCAGTCCGCCAGCTGCGTCGGCGGCGTCGCCGACACCGAAGAGGGCGCCTGGCGGCCCTTCGACCCGCAGGGCGACTACCACGGCACCCACGTCGCGGGCGAGATCGCCGCGGCCCGCAACGGCGTCGGCGTGGCCGGCGTCGCGCCGGGCGTGCAGGTCGCCTCGCTCAAGGTGAGCGAGCCCGACACCGCGCTGTTCTTCGCGGAGGCCGTCGTCTGCGCCTTCGTCTTCGCGGGCGACCACGGCATCGAGATCACCAACAACAGCTACTACATCGACCCGTGGCTCTACAACTGCCTCGACGACCCCGACCAGCGGGCCATCGTGGACGCGGTGAACCGGGCCTCGAAGTACGCCATGGGCAAGGGCACCCTGCACCTCGCCGCGGCCGGCAACTCCAACGACGACCTGGCCTCCGACGAGATCGTGGACGACTCCAGCCCCGACGACAGCACGCCGGTGGAGCGCACGATCGACCCGTCCGAGTGCTGGGACGTGCCCACGCAGCTGCCGGGCATCGTGACCGTCTCCGCGACCGGCGTGGACGACGACAAGTCGTACTACTCCAGCTATGGCAAGAGGGTCGTGGACGTCGCCGCGCCCGGCGGCGACGGCTACCAGATCCCGGACACGCCGTCGAAGAACGGCCGCATCCTGTCCACCCTGCCGGAGAACCGGTACGGCTGGCTGCAGGGCACGTCGATGGCGAGCCCGCACGCCGCCGGCGTCGCCGCGCTGATCAAGAGCGAGCACAAGTGGCTCTCGCCCACCCTGCTGCACCTGATGCTGAAGGCGCAGGCGGACAACCCGGGCTGCCCGGAGTTCTACGACCCGGACGGCAACGGCGTGGAGGACTCCACCTGTACCGGCGGCAAGCGGTACAACGGCTTCTACGGGGCGGGGATCGTGGACGCCTACGACGCCGTACGGCGGTGAGGGCCGGCCGGTGACGTAGCTCCGACCGCGCTCGGGGGCGGCCCGCGGGGCCTCCCCACCGGCCGGGCGGCGGTGCCTCAGGGCGCCGCCGCCCG
>NZ_BAAAPF010000244.1:0-10830 GCF_039531005.1 Streptomyces synnematoformans | reverse complement strand
GGGACGGCGCGGGCGGCGACCCGGGTGCCGGAGCCCTGCCGGGCGGTCAGCCAGCCCTCGGCGACCAGCTCGGCGTACGCGTCGGCCACCGTGTTCCGGGCCACGCCCAGGTCCGCGGCCAGCGCCCGGGACGACGGCAGCCGGGTGCCCGGCGGGAGCCGGCCCGTGCGCACGGCGTCGCGCAGCGCCCTGATCAGCGCGGCGCCGGTGCCGCGGCTGCCGCCGCGCACGTCGAGATGCAGGTCGAGCGAGCGCTGGAAGTCGCGAAGACCCGCCGAAGTGGCCCAGTGATCCGCCATGGAAATGGACCATACATCTGGGATATGAAGATCTAGCGTGGGAGGCATGACACAGCGAATCGACCTCCCCGCGCTCGTCCCCGACGTCCACCGCGCCCTGGTCAGACTGGAGCAGGCGGCCAAGAAGGGCCTCGACCCCGTCGTCTTCGAGCTGGTGAAGCTCCGCGCCTCCCAGATCAACCACTGCGCGTACTGCATCGACATGCACTCCAAGGACGCGCGCGCCGCCGGCGAGACCGAGCAGCGCCTCTACCTCCTGGGCGCCTGGGAGGAGGTGCCGCACCTCTACACCGAGAAGGAGCAGGCGGCGCTCGCCCTCACCGAGGCGGTGACGGTGCTGACGGACGGCTTCGTCCCGGACGCGGTGTACGAGCGGGCGGCGAAGCACTTCGGGGAGCAGGAGCTGGCGCGGCTCATCGGCGTGCTTATCGCGATCAACGGCTGGAACCGCTGGTGCGTCACCAGCCGGACGGAGGCCGGGAACTACGAGCCCGGCGAGCACGAGCGGCCGGCATGACCGCGGAGGATGCCGCACGCGCCGGAGGCGGCGGGGGTGCCGGAGGCGGCGGGGGCGTGGACGAGTTCCGCGCCCTGCACCACGGCCGCGCCGCGGCCGACCCCCTGGTCCTGCCCGGCCCGTGGGACGCCGCGAGCGCCCGCGCCTTCGCCGACGCCGGCTTCCCGGCGCTGGCCACCCCGAGCGCCGGGGTCGCCGCCGCCCTCGGCTACGGAGACGGCCAGGCCGCGCCGGCCGCCGAGATGTTCGCGGCCGTCGCCCGCATCACCCGGGCCGTGGCCGTCCCCGTCACCGCGGACGTCGAGGCGGGGTACGGGCTGCCGCCGCGCGAGCTGGTCGAGCGGCTGCTGGCGGCGGGCGCGGTGGGCTGCAACCTGGAGGACACCGTCCACCCCGGCAAGACCCTGCGGGACGCGGCCGAGCAGGCGGACTTCCTCGCCGCGGTACGCGCCGAGGCGGGCGACCGGCTGTTCATCAACGCCCGCGTCGACACCTTCGTACGCGGAGATCCCGACCCCGCGGCGGCGATCGAACGCGGCCGCCGGTACGCGGCCGCCGGCGCCGACGCCGTGTACCCGATCACGGCGCCGCCCCGGCACCTGCGGCTGCTGGCCGACGAGATCGGGCTGCCGGTCAACGCCCTGGCGGTGCCGGGCGGCCCGGGGCCGAAGGAGCTGGGCGCGCTGGGGGCGAGCCGGATCACGTTCGGCGGCGGGCTGTTCGACCGGACGCTGGCGACGGTACGGGAGCTGGCGGCGGAACTGCGCGGGGAGACCGCGGACGAGGGGTGAGGCGGGGCGGCGCCGCGGCGCCGCCCCGGGCCCGTCCGCTTCAGGCCCTGTCCGCTTCAGGCCCCGTCCGGCTCCGGGCACGCGGTGTCCGTGCAGAGCGACGCCGTCATCGCGTCGAGGACCTCCCGCTGGCGCGGCCAGTCCGCCTCCGGACCGGAGACGAGCAGGGCGTACATCTTCCCGTCCGCCGTCTCCCGGTCGTGCAGCAGGACGCGGCGGGGGCCGAGCTGATCGTCGACGTAGGAGTAGTCGTACTCCGCCGCGGTACCGAGATCCGCCAGGTCGTTGCGCCGGTAGCCGTCGGCCTCCCGCTTGGTCTCCTCGATGACCTGCACGGCCTCGTACGGGCTGATGTCCTCGGTCACCTCGTAGACCTGGACGAACGCGCCGTCCACGCGCGGCTCTTCGTAGAACACGGACACGCCGTCGACGCGGCGCTCCCAGTCCTCGGGTACGGCGAGAGAGTAGCCGTCCTCGGTGGCGTGCACGTAGCCGGAGGGGAGGGCGGACTCCGACGACGACGGCGACGGGGGCGCGGAGGTCGGCGCGGGGTCGGTGCGGTCCGCGGACGGCTTGGGCTCCGCCGTGGCGCTGTGCTGCGGTTTCGCCGCCGCCTTGCCGTCGTCGTCGCTCAGCAGCTGCCAGCCGCCGGCACCGAGCGCCCCGCCGACGATCACGGCGAGCCCCACCACCGCGACGACGACCCCGCGGCGCCGCGACCGGTCGTCGGCCTCGGGGCGGAGTTCGAAGTCGCCGGGGTAGGGGGTGTAGGCGGCGTACGGGTCGTAGGCCCCGTTCGTGCCGGGGGCGGGTGCGGGGGCGGGCGCCGGCTCGTGCACCGCCGGGTACGCGGACGGGGCCGGCGGTGGCGGGGTGGCGTACTGCATCGGCAGCTCGGCCGCCGGAATCGCCGCACCCGGGTCGTGCGGCGCGGTGGCGGGCGGCGCCGCGGAACCCGGTGCCTCCGGCCACTCGGGGGCGGTGAGCGGCGGTGCCGGCGCGCCGCCCCCGGGAGCCCCGTCGTCCGGGGTCCGGTCGTCGCGAGCCGGGCCCTCCTCGGGGGTCCGGCCCTCGGGGGTCCGGTCCTCCGGGGTCCGGTCCTCCGGGGTCCCGTCCTCCGGGGTCCCGTCCGACGAGGCAGGGGCCGGCGACTCCGCGGGCGCCGGGGGCGTCGCCGGGGGCGGCGGGGCCGCGGATTCCGGTGCCCCCCGCCGCGCGTCCTCGTCCCCGTACACCCCACCGTTGCCGCTCATGCTCTTCTCCCCTGTCCCCCCACCCGGCTCCCACCGGACGGCCGACCAACCGTCGCCATCGTGCCGACACCTCCTCCCGCACGGCAAGCGCGGCGAGGCCGAGCACCCCGGGGGCCGACGGCCCCGGGGACGAAGGCCCGGCCGCGGCAACCGAATGAGCCCGCACGCACCGCCGCGGCGGGCCCTCCCCGGGGGGAGGACCCGCCGCGGCGGTGTACGTGCGGACGCCTGGGCGCCCGGCGCTCAGACGAGGCCGAGGGCGCGTACCGCCTCGCGCTCCTCCGCCAGCTCCTGCACGGAGGCGTCGATGCGGGCCCGCGAGAACTCGTTGACCGTCAGCCCCTGCACGATCTCGTACGAGCCGCCGGCGCAGGTCACCGGGTACGACGAGATGAGGCCCTCGGGCACGCCGTACGAACCGTCCGACGGGATGCCCATCGACACCCAGTCGCCCTGCGGGGTGCCGTTGACCCAGGAGTGGACGTGGTCCACCGCGGCGTTGGCGGCCGAGGCCGCCGACGAGGCGCCGCGGGCCTCGATGATGGCCGCGCCGCGCTTGGCGACGGTCGGGATGAACTCGTCGGCCAGCCACTTCTCGTCGTTGACGACCTCGGCGGCGTTCTTCCCGGCGATCTCGGCGTGGAAGACGTCCGGGTACTGGGTCGCGGAGTGGTTGCCCCAGATCGTCAGCTTCTTGATGTCGCCGACCGCGGCGCCGGTCTTCTTCGCCAGCTGCGACAGCGCGCGGTTGTGGTCGAGGCGGGTCATCGCGGTGAACCGCTCGGCCGGCACGTCCGGCGCGGCGGCGCGGGCGATGAGCGCGTTGGTGTTGGCGGGGTTGCCGACGACGAGGACCTTGATGTCGTCCGCGGCGTTGTCGTTGATGGCCTTGCCCTGCGGCTTGAAGATGCCGCCGTTGGCCTCCAGCAGGTCGCCGCGCTCCATGCCCTTGGTGCGCGGGCGGGCGCCGACGAGCAGCGCTACGTTGGCGCCGGCGAAGGCGACGTTCGGGTCGTCGGTGATGTCGATGCCGCGCAGCAGCGGGAACGCGCAGTCGTCCAGCTCCATCGCGGTGCCCTCGGCGGCGCCGAGGGCCGGGGTGATCTCCAGCAGCCGTAGCCTGACCGGCACGTCCGGGCCGAGGAGCTGCCCGGAGGCGATACGGAAGAGCAGCGCGTAGCCGATCTGCCCGGCCGCTCCGGTGACGGTGACGGTGACGGGGCTGTCGGGAGTGCGGGTCATGGTGATCTCTCCGATGAGGGGGCGCGACGTACGGGCTGGCGGGGCCCGGGCCACCAAGGGCAGCCGCGCCCCCGGGTCAATCTATCCGACTGGCACGGAGTGCCGGAGGGTGGCCGGTGTGGGCCCGGTCACGACGTGCCGGAATCGGGCCCCGGGCACGGGCCGTTGTCGGTACGGGCCGCGGGGCCGGCCGGCGGCGGCGCGTTACGCCGGCGGGGTGCCCTCCGTGCAGTCCGCGGTGCCGTCCGGGAGCGCGGCGCAGGCCCGCACGTCGGCCAGCCGCTCCGCGGCGACCATCGCCGTGTAGCCCTCGCTGTTCCCGGCGGCCGCGTCCGCGCGGACCGGCTCCTCGCCCGGCGGCTCGGCGAGTGCGGTGACGGTCGAGCCGGGCTCGGCGGAGGTGATCCGGGCCCACGCCGCCCGGCAGGGCTCGCTGTAGCGGATCTCCAGGAGCATGTCGCCGACGTACGTCCGCGTGGTCGTCCGGGCGAAGTCGCCGCCGCAGCCCATCTCGTCGGGGTCCTCGCCGGTGCAGTCGGCTCCCCGGCACTCCACGCCCTCGGGCAGCGGCTCGGACGCGGACCCGGTCCCGGACGCGGACTCGGACGGCGCTTCGGACGCCGAGCCGGCGGGGCTGGAGTCGGGCGGCGGGCCGCCGCGCGGCTCCCGCTGCTCCCCGGTGCCGGGGTCGGTGACCAGGCCGTGGGTGACGTAGACGACGCCGGCGCCGCTGCCGGCGAGGAGCAGGGTGACGAGGCCGGCGAGGAGGAGGCGGCGCAGCGGCCACTTCTTGGTCGCGGGCGGGGCGGCGGTGGCGGTGGCGGTGGTCGACGGGGCGGCCGCCGCGGGGATGCGGGACGTCGCGGCCGTGCCGCCGAGCGGCTCGGGGTCTGGGTCGGGGGCGGGGGCGGGATCCGGTTCGGAGGCCGGGGCGGGAGCGGGGCGGGCGGGGGCGCGGAGTTCGGTGGTCTCGTCGGGGTCGCGGGAGGAGCCGCCGGAGCCGGTCCCGGCTCCCGCGCCTGTCCCGGCTCCCGTACCGGTGCCGGCACCGGTGCCGGTCCCGGCTCCGGCTCCCGTACCGGCGCCGGCTCCGACGCCGGTTGCGGCTCCAGCGCCGGTACCCGCCTCCGTCGGCCGGCTGTCCGGCGGTTCCTCCGCGCGCACCCGCCGCTCCGGCGGCGGCGGCGGGGGGCCGGGACGTACCGCCGAGCGCTCGGTGGCGTCCGGTCGTACGGGCCCCTCGGCGCCCCCGGTCCGCTCCGTCGTCCCCCCGGGACGCTCCGGGCCGGCCGGCTCCGCCGGCCCCGGTATCGCCTCGCCGGGGGGTATGTCGGGTATGTCCTCGCCGCGGTTCCTGCCCCGCCCCAGGACCCCGCGCAGCCGCCGCCCCGGGCGACCGCCCGGCGCCGGTCCGGCGTCGGGGTCCGGCCCCGGCTCCGCCGCCCGCAGGGCCCGCAGCGCCGCCTCGTTCCGCAGCTCCGCGCGGCTCCAGGCGCGGTCCGCCGCGCCCCACTCGGCCATCAGCTGCTCGTCCCGCGCGCCCGTCACCTCCGCGAACGCGACCACCGACGCCCGCGGCGGCATCAGCCGCCCGCCCAGGTAACGCTCCCACGACGACCTGCTGTACCCGGTGCGGTCCGCGATCTCGGACACCGTCAGACCGCTGCGGTCGACCAGCCGGCGCAGGTGCCCGGCGAAGTCCCGTATCTGCGGGTCCAGCTCTTCCGGCAGCTCCTCCCAGCGAGGCATCGCTACTCCCCTGCTCCCCCTTGTGCCTGTGCCGAGGGTTCTCCGTGACGCCGGCGCTCCTGCCGCGCTCCCGCTCCAGCATCGCATCTGCCAGCACGGACGTGGAGATCCCGGGCACGAGCCGGGCGTCAGCGCACGGAGAAGTGGACCGCGTCCTCCACGAACGGCAGCTCCAGCCAGGGACCCGGCATCGCGACCAGCGCCAGCAGCACGATCGCCAGGCCCAGCACCCCGAACGTCACGATGTCGGTGAACCGGGACCGGACCGCCAGCATCCCGACCTCCGGCACCAGCCAGCGCAGCACGCCGCCGACGAGCAGCGCCCCGCCGACGACCAGCGTGCCCTCGCGGAACGGCCCCGCCGCCACCGTCACAAGACCGGCTGCCGCTATCGCCAGCACCAGGAGTATCGGCCACTGCCGCGCCGGCGGCGGCGCCTGGCCGGACGCCGCCCCGCCGCCGCCCTCGGGGCGTACCGTGCCGCGGGTCGGGAACGCCGTGCGGCGGGCGATCACCGCGCCGCGGAGGCCGCCGCGCCCGTCCCCGCCGCGGCCTCGGCCGCCGCCACGACGTTGAACAGCAGCATCGCGCGCGTCATCGGCCCGACGCCGCCGGGGTTCGGCGACAGCCAGCCGGCGACGTCCGCGACGCCCGGGTGTACGTCGCCGACGATCTTGCCGCGCTCGTCGCGGCTGACGCCGACGTCGAGCACGGCGGCGCCCGGGCGGACGTCCACCGGCTTGATCAGGTGCGGCGAGCCGGCCGCGGCCACGACGATGTCGGCCTGCCGCAGCTGCCCGGCGAGGTCGCGGGTGCCGGTGTGGCACTGGGTGACCGTGGCGTTCTCGGACTTGCGGGTCAGCAGCAGCGGCAGCGACCGGCCGATGGTGACGCCGCGCCCGACCACCACGACGTGCGCCCCGTTCAGTTCCACCCCGAACTGCCGCAGCAGCCGGATGCAGCCGTTCGGCGTGCAGGGCAGCGGCGCGGGCTCGTTGAGCACCAGCCGGCCGAGGTTGGTGGGGTGCAGCCCGTCCGCGTCCTTGGCGGGGTCGATCAGCTCCAGCACCCGGTTCTCGTCGATGTGCCGCGGCAGCGGCAGCTGGACGATGTAGCCGGTGCAGGCCGAGTCCTCGTTCAGTTCGCGGACGACCGCCTCGACCTGCTCCTGCGTGGCCGTGGCGGGCAGTTCGCGCTGGAGGGAGGCGATGCCGATCTCGGCGCAGTCGCGGTGCTTGCCCGCGACGTACTTCTGGCTGCCCGGGTCGTCGCCGACCAGGAGGGTGCCCAGGCCGGGCGCGACACCCCGGCCCTTGAGCGCCTGCACACGCGTGGCAAGCTCGGACTTGATCGCGGCCGCGGTGGCCCTGCCGTCGAGAATCTGGGCGGTCATGGCCCCCATCCTCCCCGATGCGGTGGGTAACAGACCAATCAGCCGGTCTGGACAGCGGTCCTCGGGCCAGGTCAGTGTGTCAGTACCTCAAACCGCGGAAGAAGGGCACCGTGAGCCTCCCCGACCAGAACAACCCCTACGGCGGGTCCCAGGGCCAGCAGCAGCAGGCACAGCAGCAGCCACCGCAGCAACAGCCTTACGGCTACCCGCAGTACCCCGCCGCCGGCCAGCCGTATCCCGCGTACCCGGGAGGCCCCGGCCCGTACGGCGCGGTCGACCACCCCACGAGCATCCCGGGCAAGGCGACCGCCGCCCGGATCATGATGTTCATCTCCGGCGGGCTGCAGTCCATGCTCTCCATCCTGCTGCTCATCGGCATCGCGGTCGCGAAGGAGGACTTCGAGGAGGGCTTCGAGGACGGCTCGGGCGTGAGCGTCCCCGCCGAGGCCGTGGCCGTCGTCGCCGGCGTCTACCTCGTGCACGCGATCATCGGCATCGTCCTCGCCTCGCTGTTCGGCAAGGGCGGCGGCGGCGTGCGCGTCGGCAGCATCGTGTGGCTGAGCTTCCTCATCCTCTTCGGGGTGGTGGCACTGCCGATCGGCATCATCTGGATCGCGCTCGGCATCATCTCCCTCGTGATGGTCTCCAGCAGCGTCTCCGGGCGCTGGTTCGCCCGCCCCAAGCCGTGATGTGAGGTTCGTTACGTACGAAGGGAGCCCCGCCGGTGCCGGCGGGGCTCCCTTCGTACGTCAGTCCATGACGCCGGTGCGTGCCGTGGGCGGCGGGGCCGTCAGTGGTAGAAGTGCCGTGCGCCCGTGAGGTACATGGTCACGCCCGCCTTCTGCGCGGCCTCGACCACCTGCTCGTCGCGGATCGACCCGCCCGGCTGCACCACCGCCCGCACCCCCGCGTCGAGCAGCACCTCCAGCCCGTCGGGGAACGGGAAGAAGGCGTCGGAGGCGGCGTACGCCCCCGCCGCGCGCTCCGCGCCCGCGCGCTGGACGGCGAGCTTCGCCGAGTCGACGCGGTTGACCTGCCCCATGCCGACGCCGACGGTGGCGCCGTCCTTCGCCAGCAGGATCGCGTTGGACTTCACCGCCCGGCACGCCCGCCAGGCGAACGCCAGGTCCGCCAGCTCCGCGGCGTCCAGCGCCGCGCCCGCGGCCAGCGTCCAGGCGGCCGGGTCGTCGCCCTCGGCCTGGAAGGCGTCCCGCTCCTGCACCAGCAGCCCGCCCTCGACCGGCCGGAACTCCCGCGTCTGCCGCGGGGCGCCGGGGCTGGTCAGGATGCGGATGTTCTTCTTGCGCGTCAGCGCCGCCAGCGCCCCGTCCTCGTACGCCGGCGCCACGATGACCTCGGTGAAGATCTCCGCGACCTGCTCGGCCAGCGCCTTCGACACCGGCCGGTTGACGGCGATCACGCCGCCGTACGCGGACACCGGGTCGCAGGCGTGCGCCCTGCGGTGCGCCTCGGCGACGTCGTCGCCGACGGCGATGCCGCAGGGGTTGGCGTGCTTGATGATCGCGACGCAGGGGCGGTCGTGGTCGTACGCGGCGCGGCGGGCGGCCTCGGTGTCGACGTAGTTGTTGTACGACATCTCCTTGCCGTGCAGCTGCTCCGCGCCGGGCAGGCCGGCGCCGGAGCCGTCGGTGTAGAGGGCGGCGGCCTGGTGCGGGTTCTCGCCGTAGCGCAGGGGGTTCAGGCGGGTGTACGCGGCGCCGACGAAGTCCTGCGGGCCGTCGCCGTCGGGCGCGTACTCGGCGGCGAACCAGTTGGCGACGGCCACGTCGTACGCCGCCGTGTGCTGGAACGCCTCCGCCGCGAGCCGCTTGCGCTGCGCCAGGTCGAAGCCGCCGTCCGCGACGGCCCCCAGCACCTCGTCGTAGCGCGCCGGGTCCACGACGACGGCGACCGACGGGTGGTTCTTCGCCGCGCCGCGGACCATCGACGGGCCGCCGATGTCGATCTGCTCCACGCACTCGTCGGGGGAGGCGCCGGAGGCGACCGTCTCGGCGAACGGGTAGAGGTTGCTGACCAGCAGGTCGAACGGCTCGACGCCCAGCTCCGCGAGCTGCCGCCGGTGGCCGTCGAGGCGCATGTCGGCCAGCAGGCCCGCGTGCACCCGCGGGTGCAGGGTCTTCACCCGGCCGTCCAGGCACTCGGGGAAGCCGGTCAGCTCCTCGACCTTCGTCACCGGCACCCCCGCCGCCGCGATGCGCGCGGCGGTCGAGCCGGTGGAGACGAGCGCGACGCCGGCCTCGTGCAGCCCACGGGCCAGCTCCTCCAGACCCGTCTTGTCGTAGACGCTGACGAGCGCGCGGCGCACCGGCCGCCGGGTGCCGGCCGCTGCCGGCTCCGTCCTGCTCACCTCTGTGTTACTCACCGAACCGAACCTTTCGATCCTCGACGCGGTAGCCGTCCCGGGCCAGCCGGCCCACGACCTCGACGAGCAGCCGGCGTTCGACTGCCTTGATGCGCTCGTGGAGCGCCTCGCCCCCGTCCCGGTGGTCCTCCTCGCGGACCTCGACCGCGCCCTGCGCGATGATCGGGCCGGTGTCGACGCCTTCGTCGACGAAGTGGACGGTGCACCCGGTGACCTTGACGCCGTGCGCGAGCGCGTCGCGCACGGCGTGGGCACCGGGGAAGCTGGGGAGCAGCGCGGGGTGGGTGTTGACGATCCGGCCGCCGAAGCGCGCCAGGAACTCCGCCCCCACGATCTTCATGAACCCGGCCGAGACCACCAGGTCCGGCTCGTACGCGGCCGTGGCCTCGGTCAGCGCCCGGTCCCACTCGGCGCGGGTGGCGAAGTCCGGGACGCGGCAGACGAACGTCGGCAGCCCGGCGCGCTCGGCGCGCAGCAGCCCGGCGGCGCCGGCCTCGGCGGTGCGGTCGGCGCCTACGGCGACGACCTCGGCGCCGTAGGCGCCGGCCCCCTGCGCGGCGACGGCGTCGAGCAGGGCCTGCAGGTTCGTACCGGAGCCGGAGACGAGCACGACGAGGCGGGCGGGCGCATGCGGAACCACGGCGGCGGATCTCTCTTCGGCGGGCGATTGTGTGTCCGGACGAGCCGCGAGACCCTGGGGGGCCAGGGATTCCCGGGGAGGGGCTGCGGACGTCTGCCACCATACCGGGCGTCCCCTGACGGGGCCGCGGCAGGCCGGGCGGGGTAGCGTCTCCGGTAGCAGTTACGCGCGCCCGCGTACGCGCCCCGGCCGAGCGGGCAGACGACCTGAGGAGACGACGCCGTCCAGATGCAGCCGGACCGACGCCGCAGCGCGGCCCTCCCACGCCCCGTCCCCGCAGCGGCCGGGGCCCCTTCGCCGTCCCGCGGCCGCTCCCCCGCGCCGTCCCGCGGGCGGTTCGGCCCGCCCTGGGACGTGCGTGTGCCCGGGCAGGGCGGGGTCGCGTTCCGCGATGCCCGGCCGCCGTCGGACGCGGAGGCGTCGGAGGCGCAGGCGCCCGCGCCGCCGCCGGAGGACGGCGGGCAGGCGGCGCCGGGCGGTGTGCCGGAAGGCGCGCCGGGCGGTCCGGGGCAAAGTCGGATCGTAGCCATGTCGTTCTGTGAGCCAAGGAGTTGGTAGAATGT
>NZ_BAAAPF010000243.1:0-10920 GCF_039531005.1 Streptomyces synnematoformans | reverse complement strand
GCGCGGCCCCCCCCCCCCCCCCCCCCCCGCGCCGGCCCCGGCCCGGGGCGGCGCCCGGCCCGGGCGCTGACTATTCGCTGGAGCCGCCTCTCGGGCACTTCTACAGTGGCCGGGCCCCTTCCCCCGTCACGGAGCCCGGCCATGCGTGTGCACTACCCCCGTACACCGCACCTCCCGTGGTCGCCGGGGGCCGCCGCGGACGACGTACGTGCCGGAGAGCTGTCCGGGCTGCGGGGGCGCGAGGTCGTGGTCACCGAGAAGCTCGACGGGGAGAACACCACCCTCTACGCCGACGGGCTCCACGCCCGCTCGCTCGACTCGGCGCACCATCCTTCGCGGGCCTGGGTGAAGGGGCTGCAGGGGCGCATCGGCGGCGGGATACCGCCGGGGTGGCGGGTGTGCGGGGAGAACATGTTCGCGCGGCACTCGATCGCCTACGAGGACCTGGAGAGCTGGTTCTACGGCTTCTCCGTCTGGGCCGGCGACCGCTGCCTGGACTGGGACCGGACGGTCCGGTTCCTGCGGCGGTCGGGCGTTCCGGCGCCCCCGGTGCTGTGGCGGGGCGTCTTCGACGAGCGGGCGCTGCGGAAGCTGGCGCTGGACACCGCGCGCCAGGAGGGCTACGTCGTCCGCACCGTCGAAGGGTTCGGGCTGCGGGAGTTCGGGCGGCGGGTGGCCAAGTGGGTGCGCGGCGGGCACGTACAGACCGGCACGCACTGGATGCACGCCGCGGTCGTGGCGAACGGACTGGGCCCGAAGGCCGCGCTGTGGGAGGTGCGTTCGGGCGGGGCCGCCGACGTGCCGGCCCTGTCGGCGGCGCTGGGCACCGCCCCGGAGGACCCGCCCCCCGCCGAGGCCGCCGTCGCCGACGTGGTCGCGCGGCTGGACGGGCTCGGCCGCTCCGGGGACGCCCGGCTGGCGGGGGTCTCGGCCGCGATGCTGCACGGCGCCGGCCGGGCGTGGCTCGCGCCCCGGCTCGCCGGACAGCTGGGCCTGCGGGGCGCACGGCGGGTCGCCGACCTGGTGGGGCTGTGCGGGGCGGTGCAGCGGCCCTGTCCGGACGGCGAGCGCCGGGCCGGTCTCGTACGGATGTCCCTCGCCGCCGACCTGGGGGTGCTGCACGCCGTCGCGGGGGCGGTCGCGCGGGACGCCGGGGCGCACGAGCAGGTCGAGTGGTCGATGATGCACGCCGAGGACGCCGGGCTGCTCGGGCCGGCGCCGCTGGAGCGGCTGCGGGGGGCGCTGTGGGACGCGCTCGGCGGCGTCGGCCGGGAGGCCGCCGACCGGTGCTGGGCGGAGGCGCGCGAGGCGTACGCGGCCGGGCGGATCGCCACCGCCGGGGAGGCGGCGGCGGTGAGCTGGCGGTGGCGCTCCGGCGCGTTCCCCCGGCTGATCCAGCTGATCGGGCCGTCCGGCAGCGGCAAGAGCACGTTCGCCGGCGGGCTCGCCGGGGCCGACGCGTACGTCTGCCTGGACGAGCTGCGCGCGGCCCGCGGCGACCGGGCCGATCAGCGGGCCAACGCGGACGTCCTGCGCGAGGGACTGGGCCGCCTCGACTCGGCGCTGGCCGGCGGCGGGACCGTGGTGTGGGACGCCACGTCGCTCGACCGGCACCGGCGGGCGGCGGTCCAGCGGGTCGCACGGCGCCGCGACGCCCTGGTCACGCACGTGGTGGCGCTGGTCGGCGAGGACGAGCTGGCACGGCGCAACCGGGCACGGGCGCACCCGGTGCCGCCCGGGGTGCTCACCGCCCAGGTGCGCCGGTTCACCCCGCCCTACCCGGGCGAGGGGCACCGTACGTGGTACGTCGGAGCGGCCGGAACGGTCGCCGACACCGCCGGTGCCCTGGACGAGGACCCGGACGGCGGGGATGCGTGATGCGTACGAGCGCCGAGATCTACCACCGGGTCCGCTGGGACCCGCGGTTCGACCCGGCCAGGTTCGTGCTGGGGATCGGCCAGCGCGGCGCCGCCCCCCAGCGGATGCCGCTGCCGTCCTTCGTGCCCGGAGGCGACATCCCGTGGCACCGGATCCTGTTCGTCGAGGCGGACGGGGAGTTGCTCTGGGACCGCGCCACCGGCGTGGACCGCATCGACACGTCGGACGCCGGCCGGACGCGGGGCGCACGCCTGCTGCGGCCGCCCTTCTTCACCCCCAGGACGCCCTTCGGCTGGGACCCCGCGCCCGGCTGGCGCCCCGCAGGCGATGTCCCGCGGCCGGCGGCGGGTGCGGCGGGGCTACGCGTTCTCACCTGGAACACGCTGTGGGACCGGTACGACAGCGACCGTATCGAGACCGCCCGGCGCCGCCCGCTGCTGCTCGCCTCCCTCGCGGAGGCCGACGCGGACGTCATCGCGCTGCAGGAGGTCGAGGCCGGCCTGCTCACGCTGCTCATGCAGGCCCAGTGGGTGCGCGCCGGCTACACCCTGGGCACCGATCCGGGCGGAGAGGACGTGCCGGACAGCGGACTGCTGCTGCTCAGCCGGCTGCCCGTACGGGAGGCGGGGTGGCACGCGCTCGGACGGCACAAGGCCGTCACCGCCGTCACGGTGGACACCGGCACCGGCCCGCTCGTGGTGGCCACGACCCACCTGAGCAGCGACCACTCCGACCGCGGTGCCGCCCTGCGGCGGGTCCAACTGGACCGGCTCGCCGAGGGACTCGGCGGTGTGGCCGGCGAACTCGTCGTGGTCGGCGACTTCAACGACGGCGGTGCGGCACCCGCCACCCGGCTGGGGCTGCGGGACGTCTGGACGGAGGTCCACGGCCCCGGCGACCGGACGCCCACGTTCGACCCGGGCGGCAATCCGCTGGCCGCGGTGTCCTCGCTGTCCGGCCGGGCCGCCCGGCTGGACCGGATCCTGCTGCGCCCGGGGCGGCTGCACGCGGCCGGGGCGCGGCTGCGGGGTGACACGCCTACGGCGGACGGGCTGTACGTCTCGGACCACTACGGCGTGACGGCGGACCTGCGGACGGGCGCCGCCGAGCCGGCGGACGCGCCCGCCGCCCGCACCGCGAAGGCGCCCGGTCCCGTGTCCGCCCCCGTGTCCGGTCCCGCTCCCGTGCCCGGCCCCGGAGGGGCGGCCGCGGCGGGCGAGGACGAGCACGCCCGGGCGCTGGCGGTCGTGCGGCGCATCTCCGGGGCGCTGGGGGACGGAGTCGTCCACCTCGCCGGGTCACGGCGCATGGGCTGCGCCCTGGCCGGCGCGGACGTGGACCTGGTAGCGGCCCTGCCCGGCGGCGTCGACCCGGCCGGCGTCCGGGCCCGGGTGACCGCGGCGCTGTCGGACGCCACCCGGACGCGGCAGGTGACCGGCGCTCGCGTACCGGGTCTGCGGCTGCGCACCGGCGGGCTGGACGTCGACCTGGCCGTCGTCGCGACCGGCGCGCTCGACCCCGCCGAAGCGGTGGCCCGGCGGGCCGAGTTGGGCGGAGCCGCCGCGACCGCCCTGAGCGCGGTGAGCGACGCCGAGGCGGTACGTGCCGCGGTCGGCGACCGGCACGCCGCCGTCGCCCGGCTCGCCGCCCGGGTGAAGGCGTGGGCCGCGGCGCGGGGCCTCGACGCCGCCCCGTTCGGCGGGCTGCCGGGCCTGGCCTGGTCGGTGCTCGCGGCCCGTACCGTACGGGAGGCCGGGGCGGCGGCCGGGGACGCGGCAGAGCCGGACTCCCTCCGCGGCTTCTTCGGCACCTGGGCCGCCTGGGACTGGCGGAGCCCGGTCGGCCTCGCGGCCGCCGGCCCGCAAGCGCCGTCGCCGGTGGTCGTCCTCACCCCCACCGATCCGGTCCGCAGCTGCACCGGCCACGTCACCGCCGGCTTCCGGGACCTGCTGGCCGAGGAGTGCTACCGGGCCTGGACCGTCCTGGAGCACGCGGCGGAGACCGGCACGGACCCCTGGCCCGCGCTGCTGTCGCCGCCGTCCCTGCACCGACGGCACGCGGCCTGGGCGGTCCTGACCGTGGCCCCGGGCCGTGCCGGGGAGTTCGACGAGACCCTGGGGCGCGTCCGGGGGCGGCTGCACGCGCTGGTCGCCGCGCTGGGAGACGCCGGCGCGGCCGACGCACACGCCTGGCCCCGGCCGTTCGAGACCGGGCCGGCGTCCGCGCGGTTCGCGATCGGCCTCGGCCGCACGCCGCCGGATGCCGCGGGGGTCGCGGCCGTCGCCGCCGGGTGGTGCCGGGGGCTGCGCGGGGTCGACGTGACGTGGGCGGAGCACGGCGCCGTACCGGCCCTGCGCTGACCTCCGGCCGTCGGGGACCGTCTCCGGCCCGGCGGCACGGGACTACGGCGTACGGCCGTCGCAGCTCGGTGCGTCGTCGGGCACGGCGGGCGCGGGGGTCACGGGGGCGCCGGGGTCGCCCCGGGTCACGACTTGCGGGCTATCAGGCCCAGGCACGAGGCTTCCGCGTCGGTGTACAGGGGGGCCGGCGGGGGGTCGGCGGAGACGTCCGGGGACCAGCGGTTGACCGGGACGATGCCGGGGGGCAGCAGCTCCAGGCCGAGGGGCTCGACCAGGTCCGCCAGCGCGCGCGCGTCGCGGGCGTGGGCGGGCAGGCCCTGGTTGCGGTAGAGCTGGGCGGCGGCCGCGACCTCCGCGGGGGCGAACTCGGCGGTGATGTGGCTGAGGACGAGGTGGCTGCCGGCGGGCAGCGGGTCCATGAGGGCGGCGATGATGCGCCGCGGGTCGTCCTCGGGGGTGATGAAGTGCATGATCGCCACGAGGTTGACCGCCACCGGGCGGCCGAGGTCGAGGACGGGCTCGGGGCCGGTCATGCAGGGGTGGCCGAGGATGGTCCCGGGGCGGCGCAGGTCGCCCTGGATGTAGTCGATGCGGCCCTCGGCGGTGGAGTTCATCAGGGCGCGGGCGTGCGCGAGCACCACCGGGTCGTGGTCGGTGTAGAGGATGCGCGCCTCGGGCCGTGCGGCCTGGGCGATCTCGTGGACGTTCGGCGAGGTGGGGATCCCGGTGCCGATGTCGAGGAACTGGTCGACGCCGACGGTGGCCAGGCGCTCGACGGCCAGGTGCATGAAGTGCCGGTTGGCGCGGGCGAACTTGCCGACGCCGGGCCACACCGCGACGACCCGCTCGGCGGTCTCCCGGTCCGGCGCGTAGTGGTCCTTGCCGCCCAGGTAGTAGTCGTACATGCGGGCCGTCTGCGGCTTCGTGAAATCGATCTCGGGGGGAGTCCAGGACGTTCCGGCGGTGGTGCTCAGCCACGCCGTCCCGCTGTTCTCGGTGGTCACATGCGCTCCGGGGGGTACGCCGTCAGATGATACGAACTCTGCCACACGCGGTCTGCTTTGTCGCGGAATCCCTTTCCTCCCCGGGCAGTTGGCCGCACCGGCGCGGTGCGGAAGCGCCGGCCGGCTCGTCCAGTTGACAAGATGTCCTGACAAACCTCTTGCCCTGGCCCCCGGTCTGGCATAGAACGGTCGGTCGTGAGCCTCATCGAGCGGGGCTCACCTCGTACGGCAAGGGGAGGCCATCGGTGACGAACTCGGCGCAGGGGGACGGAACGGAGCCCGGAGCGGCACAGGACGCGGGCAGGGCGGGGCCGAGCCGGCGGGTCGTGTCGGCCGCGCTGGTGTCCGGCGTCGTCGGTACGGCGCTGGGCGCGACGGCGCCGTCGGCGTGGGCGGACGACTGGAGCGTGCCGCGCCCGCGCCGGGCGCCGCAGGGGCGCCGCGGCCGGGCGCACAACGACGTGCTCTTCGTCGGCGCGCACCCGGACGACGAGGCGGGGAACCTCTCGACCTTCGGGCAGTGGCGGGAGCGGTACGGGCTGAGCACCGGCGTGCTCACCGTCACCCGCGGCGAGGGCGGCGGCAACGCGGCAGGCCCGGAGGAGGGCCCGCCGCTCGGGCTGATCCGGGAGGACGAGGAGCGCGCGGCGGTCGGCCTCGCCGGCATCGACAACGTCTACTACCTCGACAAGCCGGACTTCTGGTACACGCTCTCCGGCCCGCTGACGGCCGCGATCTGGGACGCGGACGACACGCTGGAGCGCATCGTCCGGCTGATCCGCGCCACCACGCCGGACACGGTCGTGACCATGGACCCGCGCCCGTTCAACCAGCACGGCGGCCACCAGCTGTCCGCACGGCTGGCGATCGAGGCGTTCTTCCTCGCCGGCGACCCGCGCGCGTTCCGCTCGCAGATCACCCGCGAGGGGTACCGCCCGCACCGGCCGCGGCTGCTGCTCGCGCAGAACTACGGCTTCCGGAGCCTCCTCGGCCCCGACGCGCCCAAGCAACGGCGTACGGACCGCGCCAGCGGCCTGCCGGTCTTCGGCGTCTTCTCCGGCGTGCGCAGCGAGGAGCACGGCACGAGCTGGGCGCAGGTGGAGCAGGACGCCGCCCGCACGTACGTCACGCAGGGCTGGGCCGCGCGGCCGCCGCAGGTGCCGACCGACCCCGAGAAGCTGGGCTCCGACTGGTACACGGTGCTGGCGGCGAACGGCCGGGCCGTGACGTCGAAGGTGCGGCCGCAGAGCGGGCTGCGCCCGCTGTACGCGGAGTTCCGCGACTGGACCGAGCGCGTGGGCCTGCCGTGGCTGGCCAACGACGCCCAGCCGGACTACCCCGAGCCCCCGGCCACGACGATCCCCGAGGTCGCCACCGCCCCCGTGCTCGACGGCGTCGAGCGCGCCGCCGAGTACCCGGGCCCGGAGCTGCCGCTGGTGCACTGGCAGGGCGAAGAGGCCGACGCGGCGGACGTCTCGGCGACGGCGAAGCTGTCGCGGCACGGGGACGACCTGTACGTGCTGGTCAAGGTCGTCGACGACCGCAGGGGCACGGCGCTGGAGGAGAGCGACGCCAAGCGCCACTGGCGTACGGACTCCGTCGAGATCACCCTCGACCCGCGGGGCACGGCCGACGACACCTCGACCACGTTCAAGACGGGCATCTTCCCGTTCACCGCGAACGGCGGGGGCCCGGCGGCCGAGCGCGACGGCGACAACCGCCAGGGCCCGGCGGCGACGACGGCGCCCGGCATGCGGGTCGCCGCCGTGGTCTCCGACCCGTACCGGGGCTACACGATCGAGGCGAAGATCGCGCTGGCCGACCTGCCCGCCGCCGCGGACCCGGAGAAGTTCGCGCTCAACGTCCTCGTGTACGACTCGGACACCGACGACAAGACGGGCCAGACCCGGCTGGCGTGGTCCCCGTACGGCAGCGCCCAGGCCGACCCGTACGTCTGGGGCGGCGCCGCGCTGGAGGGCTACACCCCGCCGCCGGAGCGGCCCACGGAGCCGGTGGAGCCGGAGATCCCGACGGAGGCGGCGCGCAGCGAGGACTCGCCGGCGTCGGTGTCGCAGTCGCAGCGCACCGGCATCCCGCTGGCGGTCGGCCCGCGGCGGCGCCGCTGACGCACCGGGGCGGGCGCGCGTGCTCGGGGGCGCGCGCCCGCCCCGGTTCCGCCCCCCGGTCCGGCGGGGGTGCGCCGGTATCGTGAGCCGCATGGTCACGGACTCCAAGGACGCTCAGCGCGGCGAGGAGATACTCGCCGTCTTCGACTCCGCATTCGGCGAACTGCTCGCCGCCGACCCGGCGGCCTTCCGGCTGAAGTTCCGCAAGATGGCCGCCTCGGCGTTCGCCTTCTACCGCGGCACCGCCTGCCTCTACTACCACGACCTCCAGGCGGCGGGCGGGCGCGGCGACCCGTTCCTGACCGAGCAGACCGCCCGGGTGTGGATCCACGGCGACCTGCACGCCGAGAACTTCGGCACGTACATGGACGCCAACGGCCGGCTGGTCTTCAACGTCAACGACTTCGACGAGGCGTTCGTCGGCCCGTTCACCTGGGACGTGAAGCGGCTGGCCGGCTCGCTCGCGCTCATCGGCTACACCAAGGCGCTCAGCGACGGGCAGATCTCCGGTCTCGTCCGCGCCTACGCCGACGCCTACCGCGAGCGCACCCGCGCCCTCGCCACCGGCGCCAAGGACGACGAGGTGCCGCCCTTCACCCTCGACACCGCCACCGGCCCGCTGCTGGGCGCGCTGCGCGCCGCCCGCGCGCACACCCGCGTCGGGCTGCTGGACTCGATGACGGAGGTACGGGACTACGAGCGCCGCTTCACCGCCGGCGGCGGGGCCGTCGAGCTGGACGCGGCCACCCGCTCCCGGGTGCTCGACGCCTTCGACGCCTATCTGGAGACGCTGCCGCCCGGCGGCCGGGAGCCGCGGCCGGACGCCTACCGCGTGAAGGACGTCGTCGGCCGCCGGGGCGTCGGCATCGGCAGCGCGGGGCTGCCGTCGTACAACATCCTTCTCGAAGGGCACAGCGACGCCCTGGAGAACGACATCGTCATCTACATGAAGCGCGGTCAGACGCCGGCGGTCGCCCGGCACGTCACCGACCCGGCGATCAGCGGCTACTTCCGCCACGAGGGGCACCGCACGGTGATCTCGCAGCGCGCGCTGCAGGCCGCGTCCGACCCGTGGCTGGGCTGGACCGAGCTGGACGGGGCGGGGCAGCTGGTCGCGGAGGTGTCGCCGTACGCGGTGGACCTGGACTGGTCGGACATCGACGACCCGGAGCAGGCCACGGCCGTCGTGGGCGACCTGGGCCGGGCCACCGCCACCATGCACGCGGCGGCGGACGTGGAGGAGAGCGGGCACTCGCTGGTGCCGTTCTCGACCGAGCGGGCGATCGACGCGGCGATCTCGGCGGACGCCGACGGGTTCACCGAGATGCTGGTGGACTTCGCGCACGACTACGGCGCACGGGCCCGCGCCGACCACCAGATCTTCGTCGACCTCTTCCGCAACGGGCGCATCGCCGGCCTCTGAACGGGCCCGCATCCCAGCGGAACACCACGGACGGCACAGAACACCACGGAGCACCACGGAGCACCACGGAACGGCCCGGAACACGGCGGGAGTCGGGGCGCGCACGCGGACGGCGTGCGCGCCCTGACGTGCACGCGTCCCCTTGACATCATTATTGGTCTGGACCAACGTGTCCCCCGCGCTTCCCCAGCCAGGCCCCGACCTCCCGAGACCCGGAGGCAGTTGTGGACCGTTCCCCGCGCCCGACCAGACCCCGCTCCCGCCCCGCCGCACCCCTCGCGGCCCTGATCGCCGCACTCGCGCTGCTGGCCGGTGTGCTCTCCGGCACCGCCGCCGGCGCCACCGCACCCGAGGCCGCCGCCGAGCCCAACCTGCTCCGCAACGGCGGCATCGAGGCCGGCCTCGACGGCTGGAACTGCTCCGCCGGCAGCGGCTCGGCGGTCTCCAGCCCGGTGCGCTCCGGCACGTCCGCGCTCAGGGTCCAGCCGGCCGGCGGCGACCGCGGCGAGTGCACCCAGACCGTCTCCGTACGGCCCGACTCGCGGTACGCGCTGAGCGGCTGGGTGCAGGGCTCGTACGCCTACCTCGGCGCCCGCGGCACCGGCACCGCGGACGTCTCGGACTGGACCGCGTCCGCCGCCGGCTGGACGGAGCTGAGCACGTCCTTCACCACCGGCCCGGACACCACCTCGGTGACGGTCTACGTGCACGGCTGGTACGGCCAGCCCGCCTACCACGCCGACGACCTCACCCTCACCGGCCCCGGCGGCGACCCCGGCACCGTCCCCGCCGCCCCCGCCGGCCTGTCGGCCGACTCCGCCACCGCCACCTCCGTCTCGCTCTCCTGGAGCGCGGTGAGCGGCGCGACCGGCTACACCGTCTACCGCGACGGCACCCGCGCGACCTCCGTGACCGGCACCTCCGCCACCCTCACCGGGCTGACCCCCGCGACCACGTACCGCTTCGAGGTGACCGCGACCAACGCCGCCGGCGAGTCCCCGAAGTCCGCCGCCGTCAGCGCCACCACCCGCGACGGCGGCGGCGGCCCCGGCGGCACCCTCCCGCCGCACGCCCTCGTCGGCTACCTGCACGCCAGCTTCGCCAACGGCTCCGGCTACACCCGACTCGCGGACGTGCCCGACAGCTGGGACGTCGTCAACCTCGCCTTCGGCGAGCCCACGTCGGCGACCTCCGGCGACATCCGCTTCCGGCTCTGCCCGCGGGCCGAGTGCCCGAACGTGGAGTCGGAGGCGGAGTTCAAGGCGGCGATCGCGGCCAAGCGGGCCGCGGGCAAGAAGGTGCTGCTCTCCATCGGCGGCCAGAACGGCCAGGTCCAGCTCACCAGCACGGCCGCGCGCGACGCGTTCGTCCGGTCGGTCGGCGGCATCGTCGACGAGTACGGGCTGGACGGCGTCGACATCGACTTCGAGGGCCACTCGCTGTCCCTGAACACCGACGACACCGACTTCCGGAACCCGACCACCCCGGTGATCGTCAACCTGATCTCGGCGCTGAAGTCGCTCAAGGCGCGGTACGGCGAGAGCTTCGTGCTGACGATGGCGCCGGAGACGTTCTTCGTGCAGATGGGCTACCAGTTCTACGGCACCGGGCGGTGGGGCGGCCAGGACCCGCGCTGCGGGGCGTACCTGCCGGTGATCCACGCGCTGCGCGACTCGCTGACGCTGCTGCACGTCCAGGACTACAACTCCGGCCCGATCATGGGGCTGGACGACCAGTACCACACCATGGGCAGCGCCGACTTCCACATCGCGATGACGGACATGCTGCTCACCGGCTTCCCGGTCGCGGGCGACGCCGAGCGGTTCTTCCCGGCGCTGCGCCCCGACCAGGTGGCCATCGGGATGCCGGCCAGCACGCAGGCCGGCAACGGGTACACGCCGCCGGGCGAGGTGACCAGGACGCTGGACTGCCTGACGAAGGGCACCGGCTGCGGCTCGTACCGGACGCACGGCACCTGGCCGGACATGCGCGGGCTGATGACCTGGTCGATCAACTGGGACCGGTTCAACGACTGGGAGTTCAGCCGGAACTTCGACGCCTACTGGCCGTAGGGCCCCGCCTCCGGCCGGCCGCAGGGCCGCGGACGCGCGCCGGCCCCGGGCCGTGCG
>NZ_BAAAPF010000242.1:0-10928 GCF_039531005.1 Streptomyces synnematoformans | reverse complement strand
CGTGCCCGCCCCCGCGCCCGGCGGCCGGGCGGGCGGACCGCCTCCCGGCGGGTCGGACGGCGCCGCCGTGCTCGAACTGCGCGGCGTCACCGCCGGGTACGGACCGGGCCGCGAACCCGCGGTGCGCGGCATCGACCTCGCCGTGCCGCGCCGGGGGCACACCGCCGTCGTGGGCCCGTCCGGCGCCGGCAAGACGACGCTCCTGTCACTCGTCCTGCGCTTCCTGGAGCCCCAGGAGGGCGAACTGGCCCTCGACGGGCGGCCGTACCGCGAGCTGAGCCACCCCGCGATCCGCTCCCGGCTGGCGTACGTGGAGCAGGACACCCCGGTCGTCCCGGGCACGATCCGTGACAACCTGCTGTTCTCCAGCCCCGACGCCGGCGAGGAGGACCTGCGCCGCGTGCTGCGCGACGTGCGGTTGGCCGAGAAGGTCGACAGCCTCGACGACGGGCTGGACACCGAGCTGTCCTCGACCGCCGTCTCCGGCGGCGAGCGCCAGCGCATCGCCCTGGCCCGCGCGCTGCTGCGCGAGCCGGACGTGCTCCTGCTGGACGAGGCCACCGCCCAGCTCGACGCGCTCACCGAGGCCGCGGTCCACGAGTGCATACGCACCCGGGCGCGGGCCGGCGCCGTCGTCACGATCGCCCACCGGCTGTCGACCGTGATCGACGCGGACACCATCGTGGTGATGGAGTCGGGCCGGATCCGCGCCCGCGGCACGCACGAGGAACTGCTGGCGGCCGACGTGCTCTACCGCGACCTGGTGGAGGCCCTGCGCATCGCCTCGGCGGGGTCGGGGGCCGCTGCGCCCGCCGGTCACGCAGCGGCCCCCGCCACCGTCGCCGCCCCCGGCGCGCCTCAGCGCACCGGGTAGGCGTCGACGATGGTCTGGTCGACGGACCGGCCCTCCGCGGCCGAGCCCTCGACACGGAGGGAGACGGTGTCGCCCGCGCGCAGCCGCACCCCGGGCGCGGCGGCCAGCACGGAGCCGCCGGGGAGCGGCAGGGCCAGCATGCGGTGCCAGCGCTCACCGGAGTCGGTGGACACCCACAGCCGCAGCCTGCCGTTCTCCTCGCGCCAGTCGCTCGGGCTCTCCGAGGACACCAGCCGCGCCCCCATCACCAGCGGGACCCCGGCGCGCAGGGAGCCGTCGTCGCGGGTCGGCGGCCGGTAGTCCACGGCGAGCAGCCGCGGCTTGGTGGACGGGCCGCCGGGCTCGGGCCCCCGGGAGGGGAAGGTCCAGCTGGTCTCCGTCCGGGTGCCGATCGGCAGCCGCGCGGTGTCGGGGCGCGCGGTGTGCTCCAGGCGGAACACCGCCGGCTCCGGCGGCAGGTCGAAGTAGGAGCTGCCGGGCGTGCGCGGCTCCACCTCGGCGCCGTTGCGGTACAGCCGCAGGCTCTCGGAGCCGATCGCACCCAGGTCCCACGGGCCGCCGTGGTGCTCGCCGTCGCTGAGGCGTACGGGCAGCGAGAGCGAACCGCCGTAGTGGACGCCGGAGACCACCGCCGGTGCCGTGCCGCGGAACCACACGGGCCGGCGCCGCTCCCCGTGCCGGTACGTCTCGGTCGGCCCGCACAGCGAGGTCTCCGCCGCCGGCGGCGCCAGCACGCACTGCCGCCAGCTCACCTCCGGGCCGGCGCTGAGCAGTTCGGTCCTGCGCTGCGGCACGTCGAGCGGCTCGCGCACGGTGAAGGAGGAGGAGATCCGGGTCGACTGCACGTGCCGCGTCCCGGCGTACTCGGCGGGGCTGCCGTGCAGTGCGCGGTAGTCGGACGTCAGCCGGGCGAGGTCGCGGGCCTCGGCGCGGGAGACGTCGTAGACCGGCGGGTCGGGGATCTGCTCGCCGCCGAGCACGAGCGCGTACACGTCCGCCTTCCGGCCGCGCTCCGGACCCGTCGCGTCCAGCCGCCAGCGGGTCTCGAACGCCGCGGTGCCGCGCTCGACCGGGCCGGTCGGCTGCAGGAACACCCGGCCCTCGGCGATCTCCTCGGCGGTGGCGTAGACGGCTTCGCCGAGGCCGATGCCCTCGGCGGCGTCGCGGCGCTGATAGTGGACGGACGCGTGCCCGACCCGAGTGCTCGCGCCCGCGACCTGCGCGGGCTTCAGCCGCTTCGCCTTCCGGGCGTCGATGGTGTACTCGATGTCGCGGTCGAGCATGACCTCCGGCGAGCCGGCGAAGGAGACCGTGGCCGGGCGGCCCTCGCCCGCCGGGGTCTCCACCTTCGCCATCAGGCTGAGCGGGCCGGGCAGCATCCGGGCGGTGCCCTGCCCGTTCCCGTCGAGGTGCACGGCCTGGTAGCCACCGCCGCCGACCGGGTGGAAGTCGTCCATGTTGCCGGCCCAGACGGTGCCGCCCGCCCAGGGCTCGCCGTTCCGGTCCAGCACGGTCAGCCGCACGTCGTGCCGCGGGGGTTCGAGGTAGGCGTTGAGCGGCAGGGTGACGGTGTCGCGGCCCTCCCGTTGCACGACGACCCCGCCCTGGTAGACGCGCGGCTCCGCCGCGGCGGGGGTGAGGGTGGCCGTGATCTTCCTGGTCTCGCCGGGCGCGACGGTGAGCCGGGCGGGGCTGAGGGTGACGAGGTCGTCGGGCGCGGCGTCGTCGTAGACGTCGCGGGCGTTGTCGGAGAGGTCGAGGCGCTCGGCCCGGGCGCCGTGGTTGGTGACGGAGAGTTCGAGGGTCTGCGGCCCGGTGCCGCCGGGGTAGCGGAGGTAGCCGAAGTCGACGGCGCCGCGGTCGAATTCGAGGGTGTCGGTGAGGGCCCCGGGCACGTCGAGCATCCCGGCGCCGGCGACCTGCGACACCGTCCGGTCGGGGTCGCCGTCGGCGGTGGTCATCAGCGCGGTCTTCACCCGCTCCCAGCCCCAGCCGGGGTGCTTCTCCAGCAGCAGCGCGGCGGCGCCGGCGACGTGCGGCGCGGCCATGGAGGTGCCGTTCATCGACGTGTACGGGTCGGCCGTGCCGCCGCCGGAGCGGGCGGCGACGATGCCGGAGCCCGGCGCCATGAGGTCGGGCTTGGCGCGGAACGTACCGCGGGTCGGTCCGACGCTGGAGTAGTGCGCCGGCCTGCCCGTGGCGACGGCGGCGCCCACGGTCAGCGCGCTGCCCGCGATGCCCGGCGACTCGACCGTGGCCCCGAACGGGCCCGAGTTGCCCGCCGCCGCGACGAACAGGGTGCCGGTGTCCGCGGTCAGCGCGTCCAGCGCCAGGGCGACCGGGTCGTCGCCCTGGCCGGCCTGTGCGCCGAGGCTGAGGTTCGCCACCTCGGCGCCCTGCGCCGTGGCCCACTCCATGCCCGCGATGACCCAGGACGACTGGCCCTGGCCCTCGCCGTCCAGCACCCGGGCGTTCAGCAGCCGGGCGCCGTGGGCGACACCGCGGCGGTCGCCGTCGGCCGCCGCGCCGGTGCCGGCGACGACGGACGCGACGTGCGTGCCGTGGCCGTGGGGGTCGCCGGTGGTGCCGCCGCCGGTGAAGTCCCGGGCGGCGGCGACCTGGCCGCGCAGGTCGGGGTGGTCGGTGTCGATGCCGGAGTCGAGGACCGCGACGTCGACGCCCGCGCCGCTCAGGCCGCTCCCCCAGGCTCCGGGGGCGCCGATCATGCCGAGGTTCCAGTCGAGTTCCGCGGCGCGGACCTCGCGGTCGAGCCACACCTTCGTCACCCCGGCCGCGGCCCGGGGCCCGGCGGGGGCGGTGAGCCGCTCGGTGAACGCGGCGGCCGCGTCCTTGGGCACGTCCACGGCGGCGGCGTCGATGCTGGGCAGCCTGCGGCTGTCGGCGGCGGCGTCCAGCGCGGCGAGCGGGCGGGGGCCGCGGACGATCAGCGGGAGGGCGTCGGTGGCGGCGTCGTCGTAGTCCATCCGGGCCAGCGCGCTGACGTTGAACAGCTCGATGTCCAGGACGCGCGGCACCAGGCCGGCGACGTCGTCGGGGACGACGTACACGTCGCCGTCGTCGTGCAGGGTCGTGAACGACACGCCCTCGCCGGCGCCTTCGGCGGGCGCCACGGAGACGCCGGGGCCGGCGTCGGTGCCGGGCCCGAGGGTGACGGTGTCGCCGGTCACGAGGGTGACCTCGGTGCCCGGCGCGGCCCCCGCGGCGGCGGCGCCGTCCGGGCCGGACGGGGCGCCGGCGGAGGCCCCCGGGGCGGCGGTGGTTGCGGTGGCGAACGGAGCCGGATGTGACACTGGCGATTGCGGCAGCGCTGTGGCTAGAGAGGGCACGGTGGCCAGCAACGAGGCGAGGCAGCCGAGCACGGCGAGGCGAACAGGCAGGTAACGCCGGAGCGAACGATGCATGACTCGGGTTGTAACCCGCTGGTCCGGCGCCCAGGAAGCGGTTTCCACTGGCGACTTGTCGCCATGTCGGCCACTGGTCAGACGGGCGTACGGGGTACGGCGGCGGAGACCCGGCGGAAGGAGCGTGAGAGACGGTGCTGGAACCGGCGGGCGTCGAACCGACGGAGGAACGGGTGTACCGGCTGCTGGTCGGGCTGCACGGCGCGGACGCGGGGACCGTGGCCGGCGAGCTGGGCCTCGACCGGCGGCGGGCGGAGTCACTGCTGACCTCGCTGCACGAGAAGGGGCTGGTCAGCGGGCCGGAGCAACGCCCGGGCGGGTCGGGGCACTTCGTGCCGGTGGCGCCGGACGTGGCGCTCGGGCCGCGGTTGCTGCGCGGCCAGGAGGCGCTCGAACGGGCCAGGCGCGGGGTGACGGAGCTGGCCGAGGAGTTCCGGGCGGGCGGCCGGCGGCGCGACGGGCGGCAGCTCGTCGAGGTGGTCACGGGCGTGGCGGCGATCCGGCAGCAGATACGCGACCTCGCGTACGGCGCGCGCCGCGAGGTGCTGGCGCTCTGCAAGGCGGGGCACGTGGCGATGCCGTCGGAGGACAACGACGAGGAGTTCGAGATGCTCGCCAAAGGCGTGCGCTACCGCGTGATCTACGAGCGCGCGCTGCTGGAGCAGCCCGGGATGCTGGACAACGTGGCGCTGGGCGTGCGCGCGGGCGAGGCGGCGCGGGCCGCGAGCGCGCTGCCGGTGCGGCTGATGGTCGCGGACGGGGCGCTGGCGCTGTGCCCGCTGGTGCCGAGCGCGGACAGCAGGTTCGGCGAGCCGACCGTGGCGGTGGTGCGCAGCAGCGCGCTGCTGGACGCGCTGATCGCGCTCTTCGAGAGCCAGTGGGCGGCGGCTTCCCCGCTGCACGTCACCGGGGCGGGCGGGTTGGCCGGCCTCGGGGACGGCGCCGGGGCGCCCGGCCCGGCGCTGGCGGAGGACGAGCGCTATCTGCTGTCGCTGGTGGTGGCGGGGCTGGCGGACAAGGCGATCGCGACCCAGCTGGGCATCAGCCAGCGCACGGTGCAGCGCCGGCTGCGGGACATGATGGGCCGGGTGGGCGCGGACACCCGGGCGCAGCTGGTGTGGCAGGCGGCCCGCCGCGACTGGCTGCCGTGATCGGCTGAGCCGGACCCGTTTCCGTGGCGGGAACGCACGCGCGCACCCGCGGCAGGGCTGCCCGTACGGCACGAACGCCCGCCGGGCGGCGCGCCGGTGCGGCCGGATCGCTCCGGCCGCACCGGCGGCAGCAGGGTGTCACCGCAGCGCGTACGCCCGCTTCACCGTCTGCTCGACGCTGTTGCCGGCGTCGTCCCACGCCTTCACGCGCAGCGAGACGAAGCCGCCGTCGTCACCGACCCGGGGGTGCCGCAGCCACACCCGGTGGCCGCCGTCCCACCAGCGCATGACCAGGGCGTCGTCCCACGAGGCGCCGTCGTCGAAGGAGGCCGAGACCTCCATCCCCCTGACACGCAGGCCGTCGATGCCGTCCTGGTGCCGCGCCGTGATGCCGATCGGCACGATCCGCCCGTCCGGCGCCGCGCCCCGCGCGTCGGTCCGCACGTCGTAGTCCAGCTGGAGCAGCGGCAGCAGCTCCTGCTCCCCCGCCGCCGGGCGGTCGGCCGTGAACGACCAGCTGGTGCGCGTGCTCACCGACGTGTGCCACTCCGGGGTGGTCCGGTCGACCGCGAGGTCGAGCCGGTACGCGCCCTCGCCGCCGTCGCCGCCCGCGGGGAAGGCGCCCCAGGCCGTGCGGCCCTCGGCCAGCTTCCCGCCGTCGCGGTACAGCGCCGCCGACGCCTCGTCCGCCGGCACGCCGCCCCAGTCGCCGCCGTCGAGGCGGCTGTAGTGGCCGTCCTCGGAGTCGGCGAACTCCGGGATGCGGAGGGTGAGCTGGTCGCCCTCGCGGTACGAGGTGAGCCCCGGCACGCCGCGCGGGATCGCGGGCCGCACGACGGGCGCGAACCAGCTCTCCCGGACCCGCTCCCCGGGCCGGTAGGTGCGGGCCGGCTGGATCATGCCGCCCGCCAGCGGGTTGAAGGTGTCGTAGGTGTAGCGGTGGTGGACGTTGTGGCGCCAGAGGGTGTCGCCGGCGCTCACGTACTCGGTGCGCTCGTGCGGGGTGGGCACGTGCCGCTGGTACTGGTTGATCGCCGTGCCCATCCAGGGCCGCCAGCCGAAGCGCTGCTCCTTCGTCCACGGGGTGCCGCCGGAGTCCCGGTAGCCGGTCCGCACGGTGGCGGTGTTCGCGTCGCTCACCCGGTGCACCACGCGCTCGGGCACCCGCTGCTTCGCCACCTGCATCACGTCGTACAGGTACGGGCTCGCGGGGGTGCCGTGCAGCGCGACGGTCGCCCGGCCCGCGGCCAGCGCCGCGCGCAGCCGCTCGCCGACGTCGTGCCGGACCATCGCGGCCACCGCGGGCAGCCGGGTGCCGCCGGGCCGCCACACGCTCCAGGCGGGCGAACCCTCCGGGCCGGCGACGATCACGTAGCGGGCCCCGGCGGCCGCGGCGGCGCGGACCACGTTCTCGTCCTGCGGGCTGTCGCCGTCGACCAGGACGGCAGCGCGGGAGACGTCCACGCCGTCGTCGGCGAGGGCGTCGAACTCCGCCTGCGTACCGGTGCCGGCGTCCACCAGCGGCAGCCGCCGGGTGCCGTCCAGGGCCGGGGAGCGGCCCATCAGCCGGATCGCGTCGACGGGGGCGTGCCCGCCCCGCCAGCGCACGCTGCCCGTGAGCATCGGCGCCTCCAGCTGCCAGCGGGAGGACACCTCGAAGACGCCCTCGCGGGCCCTGGCGGTCGGCGTCACGTAGAGCTTGCGGCCGTCGACGCTGAACTCCATGTGCCCGTGGGAGATGCTGCGGCTGCCGAACTCGCGGTGGCTGTAGAAGCTCATGACGGCCTCCTGCACCGCGGGCTTCGGGGTCTCGATCCGGACCTCGTTCGCCTCGCGGGCGTCGAGGACCACCTCCAGGTCGCGGTCCACCGTCAGCTGCGGGTCGACGACCAGGCTGTCGACGCTGCCGTTGACGACCTTGTCGGAGATCACCGCGTGCAGGAAGTAGTCGCCCTCCGGCACCTCGACGGTCATCGACCTGCCGTCCGGGATGTACGAGACGACGTCGTAGCGGTCGTCCTCGCCGAAGAGCGTGACGGGGTTGACGAACGCGGGCTTGCCGGAGCGGTCGACGCCGCGCAGCGTGACGGTGCGCGTGGGTGCCTCGCGTACGGCTCCGATGGTGGTGTGGGCGACGGTCCCGCCGCCGGTGGCGGTGACGTAGCCGCCGTACCGGCCGGGGCGCAGCCCCGCGGGGTCGAGGGTGACGGGGACGGTCGCGGTGCCGCCCGCGGCGACCTCCACCGTGTCGCCGTCCGGCAGCCCGACGGCGTCGGCCGGGACCGGCTCGCCGCTCCCGGCCCGCAGGGAGACGTCGAGTTGCAGCGTGACGGGCGCGTCGGAGGCGTTGGTGTACGTGATCTCGCGCCGCACCGGCTCGCCGCCCTCGTCGACGCCGCCGAAGCCGAGGGTGCCGGTGGCGTACACCTGCTGCGCGTCGGCGCGGGCGGCGTCCACGCGCCCGCCGCCCTGCTGGTAGACCGTCCGGGAGTCGTGCCGCTGCGCGGTGCTGACCAGCGCGTCCTTGAGCTGCCGCGCGGTCCAGTCGGGGTGCCGCTGCGCGATCAGCGCGGCGGCGCCCGCGACGTGCGGCGCGGCCATGGAGGTGCCGGAGGCGGCGGTGTACAGGTCGTCCACCGGGGTGCCCATGGACGTGCCCGCCGCGCGGGCGGCGACGATGTCCACGCCGGGCGCGGTGATGTCGGGCTTGACGGCGAGGTCGCCGACGCGCGGGCCGCGGCTGGAGAAGTCGGCCAGCGCGTCGTCGCGGTCGACGGCGCCCACGGTGAGCGCGGCGTCGGCCGCGCCGGGCGAGCCGACGGTGGCCGAGCGCGGGCCGGTGTTGCCGGCCGAGGCGACGAAGAGGGTGCCGGTCTCGGCGGTCAGCCGGTTCAGGCCGAGGCTGAGCGCGTCGGTGCCGTCGGTGGGCGCGTCGGTGCCGAGGCTCATGTTGACCACGTCGGCGCCAGCTTCCGCGGCCCACTCCATGCCGGCGAGCACCTGCGACTCGGAGCCGTAGCCGTCGTCGCCGAGCACCTTGCCGACCAGCAGCCGGGCGCCGGGCGCGACGCCCTTGCGGGAGCCGTCGGCCCCGGCGCCGGTGCCGGCGACGGTGGCCGCCACGTGCGTGCCGTGGCCGAAGGCGTCGCCGGTGGTGGGGCTGTCGGAGAAGTTGCGGGCCTCGGCGACCCGGCCCTTGAGGTCGGGGTGTTCGGCGTCGACGCCGGTGTCCAGCACGGCGACGGTGACGCCGGTGCCGTCGTGCCCGCCCTGCCAGACCTCGGGCGCGCCGATCTGCGGCACGCTGCGGTCGAGCGAGGCGCTGACCCTGCGGTCCAGCCAGATGCGTTCGATGCCGCCGGCGAGCCGCGGCTCGGCCGCCGTCCGGACGTGCTCGCGGTCGTCGTCGACGGCCGCCCAGAACCGGTCGGCCTTGTCCTTGCCGGTCTCGACAGCCCGGGCGCCGAGACTCGGCAGCGCGGCGCCGGCCGTCGTCCCGGGCAGTTCCGCGGCGTCGGCGGCGCGGGCCCCCTTCGCGTACGACACGATCAGCGGGATCCGCTTGCTGCGCCCGTCACCGTAGCCCTGCTCGACCAGTTCGGTGATGTTGAACAGGTCGCGGTCCAGCGCGCCGGAGCCCACGTACGGCATCGCGTCGGAGGGGATGACGTGCAGGTCGCCGTCGATCTCCACCTGTTCGAAGCCGCCGGCGGCACCGCCGTCCTCACCGCCGTCGGGAGCGCCGTCGCGTGGCGTCACGGTGGCGGCCTGGCGGCCGTCGGGGAAGCGCTCAAGCCGTACGCGGTCGCCCGTGACGAGCGTGACGGCGCTGAGCGAGGAGCCGGACGCCCGGTCCGGGACCGGCGCGCCACCGGGTGCGGCGGCGGCTTGGGTCGCGGAGGGCGCCAGCGTGACCAGGAGCGCGCCCGCGGTGGCGAGCGCCGGCAGCTGTACTCGTCGTAGATGCACGGGGCAAGCATTCGGTCCCCGCGGGCCGGCTGTCACGATCTCCGGCGTGCCGGGCTTGCGACATGTCGCCTGTACGACAGCGGCGCGGGCACGGCGCCTTGGCAGCCGGCCCGTACGTCGTCATGCTCGCTCCGGCAGCCGGGCACGTGCGTCCGGCCGCCGGTAGTGACGTGCACCAGCGAGAGGAGCGGCACATGTTTCGCAGGACATCGACGCTCGCACGTACCGCGCTGCTGGCCGCGGCGGTCGTGATCATCCCGGTCACCGCCCTGGGCGCGGCCGCCGCGCCGCAGCAGGGCGCGGCGGCCGACGGCGCCGGGCCGGCCGGGTCGGCCGGCACCCGTACCGTCCAGGACTCCGGGCAGTCCGGCGACCCCAACACCGGCGAGCGGGCCCGCGACGTCGTCTTCGCCGTCCACGGCGGCGCCGGCACGCTGCGGCGCGAGGACATGTCCCCCGAGTTGGAGCGGGAGTACCGCGCCAAGCTCACCGAGGCGGTACGCACCGGCCAGCGGGCGCTGGCCCGCGGGAAGTCCAGCACCGCGGCCGTCGAGGCCGCGATCACCGTCCTGGAGGACTCGCCGCTGTTCAACGCCGGCAAGGGCGCCGTGTTCACCACCGACGCGGAGAACGAGCTGGACGCGTCCATCATGGACGGCGCCACCCTCGACACCGGCGCGGTGACCGGCGTGACGCACATCCGGAACCCCATCTCGCTGGCGCGGGAGATGATGGACAACTCCCGGCACGTGCTCATGAGCGGCGAGGGCGCCGAGCGCTTCGCCCAGCACCGCGGCATCGACCTGGTGACCCAGGACTACTTCTTCACCGAGCGGCGCTGGGAGTCGCTGATGGCCGCCAAGGGCGGCGAGTCGGACTTCGACTTCGGCGAGACCGGCACGGTCGGCGCCGTCGCCATCGACGACGACGGCGACCTGGCCGCCGGCACGTCCACGGGCGGGCTGACAAACAAGCCCGTCGGCCGCGTCGGGGACTCGCCGATCGTCGGCGCCGGCACGTACGCGAAGAACGGCAACATCGCGGCGTCCGCGACCGGCACCGGCGAGCTGTTCATCCGCGAGGCCGTCACGCACACCATCTCCGCGCAGGTCGAGTACCTGGGCCGGTCGGTGTCCCGGGCGGCCGGGGCGGCGATCGACAAGACCGAGGCGCTCGGCGGGAACGACACCGGCGGGGTGATCGCGCTGGACTCCCGCCGGAACCTCGCGTTCACCTTCAACACCTCCGGCATGTACCGCGGTTACGCCACGGCCGACGGCGAGATCGTGGTGAAGATCTTCGCCGACGAGTGAAGATCCGGCGGCGGGGGCTTGTCTCCCGCCGCCGGCTCCACCAGCCTGGTGCCCGCCGTACCGGACGCGCCCGGCCCCCGCGCGGCGCCGGCCGGCCGGACACCCGCCACCGGCAAGGAGATCCCCGTGCGTCACCGCAAGCACCGGATACCGCAGGCCCACCCTCGTCCGCGCCCCCGGCTGTTACGGGCCCGGGTGC
>NZ_BAAAPF010000241.1:0-10947 GCF_039531005.1 Streptomyces synnematoformans | reverse complement strand
GCTCGCCCTCGCCGCCGAACTCGGCTGCTCGCCGCACCACCTGAGCCGGGTGTTCCGGGCGGCGACCGGCGCCACGCTGAGCCGCTACCGCAACCGGCTGCGCGCCGCGCGGGCGCTGGAGCGGCTGGCCGGCGGCGAACGCGACCTCGGCGGTCTCGCGGCCGAACTCGGCTTCGCCGACCAGGCGCACATGACGCACGTCGTACGCGCCGAGTCCGGGCTGCCCCCGGGCCGCCTCCGTGCCCTCCTCGCCCCCTCGCCCGCCCCGGCCGGGTCCGCGTTCAACTGCTCCCCCCGCTAGAAGCCGCACGTCAGCGGCCTCCCAAGACTTCCGGCCATCACCTCACAGGAACTTGCCATCGATGTGAGGCCCGACATTGTGGAAACCTCCTCACCAACGTTCCGCTACGTGCCGTCGGCCGAGGAGTAGATGTCCATGCCCAACGGGGAGTTGACCGTCTGCATCGTCGGCGCCGGGCCGCGAGGGCTCTCGGTGCTGGAGCGCATCTGCGCCAACGAGCGCAAGTCCCCCGCCCACGAGGCGCTGCGGATCCACGTCGTCGACCCCCATCCGCCCGGGGCGGGGCGGGTGTGGCGGACCGACCAGCCGGATCTGCTGCTGATGAACACGGTCGCCTCCCAGGTGACCGTGTTCACCGACGCCAGCGTGGAGATGGAGGGACCGATCGAGGCCGGGCCCAGCCTGCACGAGTGGGCCCGGTCCCTCGTACAGGAGAACGGGGACGGGGACGGGACGGCGGTGCCGGGCGGGGTGCTGGCCGAGGCGCGGCAGCTGGGGACGGACGACTATCCGACCCGGGCGTTCTACGGGTACTACCTGGAGGACGTCTTCCGCCGGGTGGTGGCCGACGCCCCGGACCACGTGACGGTGGAGGTGCACCGGTCCACCGCGGTCTCGCTGGACGAGGAGCCCGCGGACGGGAGACCGGCTGGCCAGTGCCTCTTACTCGCCGACGGCACCCGCCTGCCCCGCCTCGACGCCGTGGTCCTCGCGCAGGGGCACCTGCCGGCGCGGGCGACCGTGCGCGAGGAGGAGCTGGCGCGGGAGGCGGCGGAGTGCGGGCTCGTGCTCGTCTCCCCCGTCAACCCGGCCGACGCCGACCTGTCCGCGATCGCGCCCGGGCAGACCGTGGTGCTGCGCGGGCTCGGGCTGAACTTCTTCGACCACCTCGCCCTGCTCACCACCGGCCGCGGCGGCCGGTTCGAGCGCAGCGGGGACCGGCTGGTGTACCGGCCCTCCGGCCGCGAGCCCCGGCTGTTCGCCGGTTCCCGGCGCGGCGTTCCGTACCACGCCCGCGGCCACAACGAGAAGGGCGCGCACGGCCGTTACGAACCGCGGCTGCTCACCCCCGAGGTCATCGCCCGGCTGCGCGAGCGCGCCGCCGAGGGCCGGCGGGTGTACTTCGCCGTCGATCTGTGGCCGCTGATCGCCAAGGAGGTGGCGAGCGTCTACTACGGCGCCCTGCTCGCCGCGGCCGGGCGGGCGGCGGAGCGGGAGGCGTTCGTCGCGCGGTACCTCGCCGCGCCCTCCGCCGAGGTCGAGGCCGCGCTGCTCGACGAGCACGGCATCCCCGTCGCGGACCGCTGGGACTGGAAGCGCATCGACCGCCCGTACGCGACCCGCGAGTTCCACAGCCGCGCGGAGTTCCGCGACTGGCTGCTGGGCCACCTGGCCGACGACGTACGGGAGGCCCGCGAGGGCAACGTCAGCGGCCCGCTCAAGGCGGCGCTCGACGTCCTGCGCGACCTGCGCAACGAGATCCGCCTCGTGGTGGACCACGGCGGGCTGGAGGGCATCTCCTACAGAGACGACCTGCAGAACTGGTACACGCCGCTGAACGCCTACCTGTCCATCGGCCCGCCCGCCTCACGTATCGAGGAGACCATCGCGCTGGCCAACGCCGGTGTCCTGGAGTTCATGGGCCCGGAGCTGCGCGTACGCGTCGACCGTACGGGCCCGGAGCCGGCGTTCGTCGCCGAGTCGAACCGGGTCGACGGCCCGCCGGTGCGGGCGGCGGCGCTGATCGAGGCGCGGCTGCCGGAGCCCGACATCCGGCGGACCGCCGACCCCCTGCTCACCCACCTGCTCGCCACCGGCCAGTGCCGTCCGTACCGTATCTCCAGCGACTCCGGCCCCGACGTGGTGACCGGCGGCCTGGCCGTGAGTGAGCGCCCGTACCGCCTCGTCGACGCGGCCGGCCGGACGCACCCACGCCGCTTCGCCTACGGCGTGCCGACCGAGGCCGTGCACTGGGTGACCGCGGCGGGCATACGCCCGGGGGTGAACTCCGTGACGCTCGGCGACTCGGACGCCATCGCCCGCGCCGTGCTCGCCCTCACCCCCGCGGGCGGCACCCGCCCCGACCCCACCGAGGAGCTTTCGTGACCGCTTCCCCCGCCACCGGCCCCGGCGCAGCCGGCCCAGACGGCCCGGGCGGCCCGGACGGCGCCGACCCCGGCACCGGCGCCGGCCACGCCGCGGACCTCGACGCCGGCCTGCTCTCCCCGGTACGGGCCGGCACCCCCGCCGAAGCGGCGGTGTCGGACCGGGCGTGGCTGCAGGCGATGCTGGACGCCGAGGCGGCGCTGGCGCGCGCCCAGGCCCGTACGGGCACCATGCCCGCGTCCGCCGCCGCCGCGATCACCGCCGCCGCCCGGGCCGACCTGCTCGACCTGCGCGCGCTCGCGTGCGCGGCCCGGGAGACCGCCAACCCCGTCGTCGGGCTGGTGGCCGCGCTCACCGGGGTGGTGGCCGGCCGTGACCCCGGTGCCGCGGAGTACGTGCACCGGGGCTCGACGAGCCAGGACGTGTTCGACACCGGCGCCATGCTGGTCTGCGCCCGGGCGCTGCGCCTCGTCCACGCCGACCTGCTGCGCACCGCGCGGGCCCTGGCGCGGCTCGCGGCGGAGCACCGCGACACGCTGATGGCCGGGCGGACCCTGACGCTGCACGCGGTGCCCACGACGTTCGGGCTCAAGGCCGCCGGCTGGCGGCGCGGGGTGCTGGACGCGGCCGAGCGGGTGGAGCGGCTGCTCGACGGCGGGCTGCCCGTCTCGCTCGGCGGCGCGGCGGGCACGCTGGCCGGGTACCTGGAGTACGCGACGCTGGACGGCGCCGACGCGGACGCGGCGGACCCCGGCGCGTACGCCGCCCGGCTGACCGCCGCGTACGCCGACGAGACCGGCCTCGCGCCCGCCACGCTGCCCTGGCACGTCCTGCGCACCCCCGTCGCCGACGTCGCCGCGGCCACCGCGGTCGTGGCCGGGGCGCTCGGCAAGATCGCGGTCGACGTGCAGTCGCTCGGCAGGACCGAGGTCGCCGAGGTGGCCGAGCCGGCGGCGGCCGGCCGCGGCGGCTCCTCCGCGATGCCGCACAAGCGGAACCCGGTGCTCGCCACCCTCGTCCGCAGCGCCGCCCTCCAGGTCCCGGCGCTGGCCGCGGCGGTGACCCAGTGCATGGTCACCGAGGACGAGCGCTCCGCCGGCGCGTGGCACGCCGAGTGGCAGCTGCTGCGCGAGTGCCTGCGGCTGGCGGGGGGCGCGGCGCACACCGCCGTCGAACTCGCCGAGGGGCTCCAGGTCCGGCCCGACCGGATGCGCGCCAACCTGCGGACGACGGAGAACCTGGTCACCTCCGAGCGGGTGGCGGCGGTGCTCGCGCCGCTGCTGGGCAAGGCGCGGGCGAAGCAGCTGCTCACCGACGCGGCGGCGGAGTCGGAGCGTACGGGCCGGCCGCTGGCGGGGATTCTCGCGGGGGATTCCGCGATCGCCGGGCACTTCGACGAACCGGCGCTGGCGGCCCTCCTCGACCCGGCCTCGTACACCGGAGCGGCCGGGGCGCTGGTGGACCGGGCGCTCGCCGACCCGTAACTCCGCGGCCCCGCCGACGGCTTGCCGCCGCGCGCGCACGCGGCCGCGAGGTGCCCGCGGCACCGGCACGGCCATCACCCGGGCGCGCGCGGCGAGTTGGGCGCCGCACGTCGCCGCCGCTCCGGCCGCCGCCCGTACCCCCTGCGAGTGATCAACGCTCCAGTCCGGGGCGGCCCGTGACGATACGGAGGGGGTGACCGTCACGGATGAGTGCCTCCAGTTCGTCTGTCCGCCGTGGTGCAACATGGCCGACTCACCGGAAGACCATTTCGGGGCTCTCGGTGACGACCTGTCCCGGGTGCTGCATCTGGGCTGGAACGCCGGGGCGAAATACCAGGGGCGGGACGACCCGCGCCAGACAGTGGGGTTCGACGTGGATCTGTGCGCGTACTCGTTGACCGACGGCCGCCCGGGGCGGCCGTTCCTGCGGGTGTCCGACGAGGCCGACGGCGCGAACAACTTCGAAGTGCACGACGTGGCCTCCGCCGCGTACCTGCTGCAGCAGATGGCCGGCGCGGTGCGGAACCTCGCCGGCTTCCTGGAGATGCTCAGCGCCCGCCAGGAGGCCGAGGAGGCGCAGTGGCAGGCCGTCCGGCTGGACGGCGACCTGCGCCAGGCCGAGCAGCAGCGGGCCCGGGCCGAGGCCGGGTTGCGCCAGGCGCAGGAGTACATCGCCGCCCTGGAGCGGGAGATGGCGGCGGCAGGGGCGGCGCGGGACGCGGCGCACTGGCAGGTGGAGCAGGCCCGGGAGCGGGTGGCGGACGCCGAGCGCACGGCGCGGGAGAGCCGCCGGGTGGCGGAGGCCGCCGCGGCCCGGTCGGCCCGGCTGGAGGGTGCGCGGTAGGGAGTGGGGGGCAGGGGTGGCGGGGGACGGGTGGCTGGGGGGGGAGGGGTCAGGAGCGGCGCGGCTGGCTGAACCGGAGCAGGTTGCCCGCCGGGTCGCGGAACGCGCAATCCCGTACCCCGAAAGGCTGGTCGACCGGCTCCTGCAGCACCTCCGCGCCCGCGGCGCAGATGCGCTCGAAGGTCGCGTCGCAGTCGTCGGTCCCGAAGATCACCCCAGGCAGCAGGCCCTTCGCGAGCAGCTGCGCCATCGCCTCGCGGTCGGCGGGCGACGCGTTCGGGTCGGCGAGCGGCGGTTCGAGGACGATGTTCACGTCGGGCTGCGAGGGCGAGCCGACGGTCACCCAGCGCATCCCCTCGAACTCGACGTCGTCGCGGACCTCCAGATCGAGAACGTCACGGTAGAAGGCGAGCGCTCTATCATGGTCATCGACGGCGATGAAGCACTGCGACGGAAGCTGCGGGAGAAGTGCCCCGGCGACATGAGCGCGACCCGCGCCAGCTCCGCCACGTCCAGCGGCTGCGCGTAGTCGCGGTCCATCGCGTCCCGGGCCCGGCGCAGCCGGGCCAGCTCCTCCAGCCTCACCCCACCGCCCCCACGTACTCCGCGAGGTGCTCGCCGGTGAGCGTCGACCGGTCGGCGACCAGGTCGGCCGGTGTGCCCTCGAAGACGACCCGGCCGCCGTCGTGGCCGGCGCCGGGGCCGAGGTCGATGATCCAGTCGGCGTGGGCCATGACCGCCTGGTGGTGCTCGATGACGATGACCGACTTACCGTCGTCGACCAGCCGGTCGAGCAGCCCGAGCAGCTGCTCGACGTCGGCCAGGTGCAGGCCGGTGGTCGGCTCGTCCAGGACGTAGATCCCGCCCTTGTCGCCCATGTGCGTGGCCAGCTTGAGCCGCTGCCGCTCGCCCCCGGACAGGGTGGTCAGCGGCTGCCCGATGCTGATGTAGCCGAGGCCGACGTCGGCCAGCCGGCGGAGGATCCGGTGCGCGGCGGGCGTGCGGGCGTCGCCCGCGGCGAAGAACTCCTCGGCCTCCGCCACCGGCATGGCCAGCACCTCGCTGATGTCGCGCCCGCCGAAACGGTAGTCGAGGACCGCCGCCTGGAACCGCTTGCCGTCGCACTCCTCGCAGGTGGTGGAGACGCCCGCCATGATGCCGAGGTCGGTGTAGATGACGCCGGCGCCGTTGCAGGCGGGGCAGGCGCCCTCGGAGTTGGCGCTGAACAGCGCCGGCTTCACGCCGTTGGCCTTCGCGAACGCCTTGCGGATGGGGTCGAGCAGCCCGGTGTACGTCGCCGGGTTGCTGCGCCGGGAGCCGCGGATCGCGCTCTGGTCGACGGAGACCACGCCCGCGCCGGCCGGGACGGAGGCGTGCACGAGCGAACTCTTGCCGGAGCCGGCGACGCCGGTGACCACGCAGAGCACGCCGAGGGGGATGTCGACGTCGACGTCCCGGAGGTTGTGCGCGTGCGCGCCGCGGATCTCCAGCGCGCCGGTGGCCTTGCGCACGGTGTCCTTGAGCGCGGCGCGGTCGTCGAGGTGGCGGCCGGTGACGGTGTCGCCGGCGCGCAGTCCGGCCACGGTGCCCTCGAAGCAGACGGTGCCGCCGGCGGTGCCGGCGCCGGGGCCGAGGTCCACGACGTGGTCGGCGATGGAGATGACCTCCGACTTGTGCTCCACGACCAGCACCGTGTTGCCCTTGTCGCGCAGCCGCAGCAGCAGGTCGTTCATCCGCCGGATGTCGTGGGGGTGCAGGCCGGTGGAGGGCTCGTCGAAGACGTAGGTGGTGTCGGTGAGCGACGAGCCGAGGTGGCGGATCATCTTGGTGCGCTGCGCCTCGCCGCCGGAGAGGGTGCCGGAGGGGCGGTCCAGCGACAGGTAGCCGAGGCCGATCTCCACGAACGAGTCGAGAGTCTCCCGCAGCGTCTTCAGCAGCGGCGCCACCGAGGGATCGGTCAGGCCGCGGGCCCACTCGGCGAGGTCGTTGATCTGCATCGCGCAGGCGTCGGCGATGCTGATGCCGGCGACCTTCGACGAGCGGGCGGCCTCGCTGAGCCGCGTGCCCCCGCAGTCGGGGCAGTCGGTGAACGTGGCGACCCGGTCCACGAAGGCGCGGATGTGCGGCTGCATCGCCTCGCGGTCCTTGGCGAGGAAGGACTTCTGCATCCGCGAGATCAGGCCCTCGTAGGTCATGTTCATCCCGCTGATCTTGATCCGCGTCGGCTCGCGGTACAGGAAGTCGTGCAGCTCCTGCTCGGTGTAGTCGCGGATCGGCTTGTCCGGGTCGAGGAAGCCGGAGTCCGCGAACGCGCGCACCATCCAGCCGCCCGGCTTGTAGCCGGGGATGGTGAGCGCGCCGTCGGCGAGCGACTTGGTGTCGTCGTACAGCTCGCGGAGGTCGATGTCGGAGACGCTGCCCATGCCCTCGCAGCGCGGGCACATGCCGCCGGTGCTGGTGAAGGCCACCTTGACCGTCTCGCCCGCGCCGCGCTCGGCGGTGACCGCGCCGCTGCCCCGGACGGAGGCGACGTTGAAGGAGAAGGCGTTGGGCGGGCCGACGTGCGGCTCGCCGAGGCGGCTGAAGAGGATGCGCAGCAGCGCGTTGGCGTCGGTGGCGGTGCCGACGGTGGAACGGACGTTGGCGCCCATCCGCTCCTGGTCGACGATGATCGCGGTGGTCAGCCCTTCGAGCACGTCGACGTCGGGCCGCGCCAGCGTGGGCATGAAGCCCTGTACGAAGGCGCTGTACGTCTCGTTGATCATCCGCTGGGACTCGGCCGCGATCGTGTCGAAGACCAGCGAGCTCTTCCCCGAGCCGGAGACGCCGGTGAAGACCGTCAGCCGCCGCTTGGGGATCTCCACGTCCACGTTCTGCAGGTTGTTCTCCCGCGCGCCGTGCACGCGGATCAGGTCGTGGCTGTCGGCGGCGTGCCGCGCGGGCGCGGCCGGGTCCTTCCTGCTGGCCATGCTGGTCTCTCTCCGTGTGTCAGGCGGCCTGCGCGGTCCCCGCGACGGGCGGCTCCGCAAGACGGAACCGCGGTCGCGCGTAAGCGCCGCTCCCCCGTGGGAACAGGTGCTCGGCCACCCTAGAGCCTGCCTCTGACAGCCCGGCTCCCGGAGGCCCCGGCGGGCGCCGGCACACCGCGCGGGCCGCGCCCGCGCGGTGTCCACGTGCTGCACCATGGGTCACCCGGGGCGACACACCCCCGGGGAACCGGCGACGGGCGGAGGAACGGGTGGGCGGGTCGGAGGAACCGACGGCGGCAGCGGCGCCGGAGACCGCGGCGGCCGCCGCAGCGCGGATGCGCGAGGCCGGGCGGGCGCTGCTGGCGGTGCTGGAGCCGGCGCAGGTACGCGAGCTGCGTGCCGGGCCCGCCCGGCTGGACGCGCCCGAGCTGCGGGAGTGGACGTACCTGCCGGGTCCCCGTCCCGGGCTGTCCACCGAGGAGCTGGGCGCGGAGCAGCGCGCCGCCGTCGACGCGCTGCTCGCCGCGGCGCACAGCGCGCACGGCGGGCGGCTGGCCGCCGGGGCGATCGAGGTGGAGCGGCACCGCCGCGAGCTGATCGGCCGCCCCGGGCCCGACCGCTACTGGCTGCGGCTGCTCGGCGACCCGGACGGCGATGGCCCGTGGGGCTGGCGGATGAACGGCCACCACCTGGCCGTGCACGTGCTGGTCACCCCCGCGGGCCTGCGGGTCACCCCGCACTTCGTCGGCTCCGAGCCCGCGCTGGTCGCCGCCGGCCCGCGGGCCGGACGGCTGCTGGGGCCGGAGGAGGACATGGCCCGCGAGCTGGTCGCGGACCTGGGCGCCGGCGCACGTGCGACGGCGGTCTTCGCCGCCGAGCCGCCGGACGACATCCTCACCCGCGCCGACCCGTTCGCCGACCCGGAGCTGCTGCCGGCGGGCCTGCCGTACGGGGACATGACGGCCGGTCAGCGGCGGCTGCTGGAGCGGCTGGTGCGCCGCTACCTGGCCCGGGCGCCCGAGGCGTACGCGCGCGCGTGCTGGGCGGACGCGGTGGCACAGGGGCTGGACACGCTCTCGTTCGCCTGGGCCGGCGGCCTGGCCCCGGGCGACCGGCACTACTACTGCGTGCGCGCCCCGGACTTCCTCATCGAGTACGACAACACCCAGGACGACGGCAACCACGCCCACTCCGTCTGGCGGCACGTGCGCCACGACTGGGGCCTGGACCTGCTGCGGGCGCACTACGAGGACGGGCACGCCCGGCGGGCCGGCTGACGGGCCGGCGCGGCGCCGCCCTCCGGTCCGGGACGCCAAGTCGGCGGCAAGCCGCCGACTAGTCCCGGTCAACTTGCACGGCAGATCCTGACCGGATGGACAGATCGCCCAGAGTTTCGATCGCCTACCACTCGCGCCGCGGACACACCCGGGTGCTCGCCCAGGCCGTCAGGGCCGGCGCCGAGGACGAGGGCGCCGCGGTGACCATGGTGCTCGTCGAGGACGTGCAGGAGTCCGACTGGGAGACGCTGGACGCGTCGGACGCGATCGTGTTCGGGGCACCGACCCTCATGGGCTCGGCGTCCGGGGCGTTCCACGCCTTCGCCGAGGCGACCAGCAAGCGCTGGGGCACGGAGTCCTGGAAGGACAAGATCGGGGCGGGGTTCACGCACTCGTCGTGCAAGGCGGGCGACAAGCACATCACGCTCGGGTACTTCGCGACGCTCGCCGCCCAGCACCAGATGCACTGGGTCAACCTCGGGCTGGCCCCGGGCTGGCACCTGAGCCACGAGAGCGAGGGCGACCTGAACCGGCTCGGGTACTTCAACGGCGCCGCCGCGGCCACGATGGGCGACCTGGGCACCGACTCCGTACACAAGGCGGACATCGCGACCGCCGAGCACCTGGGCAGGCGCGTGGCGCGGCACACGGCGGTGGTACTCGCGGGGCGGGCGGTACTCGGCATCGGCTGACCGGCGCGAGCCCCGGCACGGCGGTGCCCCGCTGGGCGGGAGTTGTCCACAGGGGATGCCGGGGAGGAGCGGGCGGCCGTAGGCTCCGGGCATGGAAAAGGACTTCGGGTACGCGGTGTTCTCCCCGCCCTGTGCGGCCGTCGGCGGGCGGGGTCGCCTGCCGGTGCGGGCACCCCGGCGCGAGTGCGGCGAGGAGGCGGCCACGTGACGTTTCCCGACGACCTGGCCGAGATGGCGCGCGGCGTCCTCGACACGAACCGGTACCTCACCCTGGGCACGACCGAGCCCGACGGGCGCCCGCGGGTGTCGCCGGTCTACTTCACCCACGTCGACTACCGGACCTTCTACTGGGTCTCCTCACCCCGCGCGCAGCACTCCGCCAACGTCGCCGACCGGCCCGAGGTCGCCTTCGTGGTCTACGACTCCACCGCGCAGATCGGCGCCGGCCGCGCGGTCTACGTCGGCGCGACGGCGGCGCAGGTGCCGGCGGACCAGCTCGCGGCGGCGTGCGACGAGGCGTTCGCCGGCGCCGTCGACGCCGGTGTGACGCGGTTCCGGCCGGAGGACGTCAGCGGTGACGCCGACCTGCGGCTGTACCGCGCGCGGGCCACGAGCTGGGAGGTGCACATACGCGGCCGCGACCCGGTGTACGGCACCGGCGTCGACACCCGCCGCGAAGTCCGGCTCTGAGCGCGCCGGCCGCGCGGAGACGCCCGGGGCCCACTTCCGCACCGCCGCCGCCACGGCCGGGCGGTCCGGGCACCGGCCCTATGCGCCCCGCGGGGCGTCCAGGGCCGCGGTGAGTGCGGCGAGGTGGCCGGCGACGGGGCCCAGGGTGAGCAGCCCGGTCCCGGCACCGGCCAGTTCGGCCGCCGCGGGGGTCAGCCGGTCCCGGGCACGCGCCATCGTCTTGCGGTCGCCGAGCGCGACGGCCGCCCGGGCGACGAGGCACCACGCGGTCTCCAGCATCAGGTCGCGCGGCGGCTCGGGGGCGGCGCGCAGCGCCTTCGCGGCCTCGGCGCGGTGCCCCCCGGCCAGCAGCACGAGGGGCCGCACCCACGGCTCGTACGGGCCCCAGTCGACGGCGGCGGCGCCGTCGGCGACGGGCGGGAGGCCGTGCCGCAGCCGGAGGCAGAGCAGCGCCAGCGGCAGCAGCCCGCGCTCCATCCCGGGCATGCCGGCGCCGTCGAGCCGCTCGGCGCCGACCCGGTCGGCGGCCGCGGCGGCGGCCGCGGTGTCGGCGGCGCCGGGGGCGGCGGGGGCGGCGGCCGGGG
>NZ_BAAAPF010000240.1:0-11069 GCF_039531005.1 Streptomyces synnematoformans | reverse complement strand
GGCGCGTCGTGCAGCTTCCGGACGGCGGCACCCGCCGCGGCCCACGCCGCCGGCGACTTGGTCGACGGCTCGCCGAGGCGGCCGAGCGCTGTCCCCGGGACCGCGGCGATCGCAAGCACGGACGGCTTGCGCCACAGGACCTCCGGGGTCGGGACCGGCGCCAGCGCCATCGCCTCAGCCTCGACGTCGACGCGCGCCTGATCGGCATCCACCTTCAGGAACACATCGCCGACGCGCAGGGTCGCGCGCTCCGAATGGGCGACGACGACTGCGACCTCATCCATGGGCACCAGTATCCCGGGGGTGATCGTCGACGTCGCCGGGTTTGCCGCGTGCGGTTGCGCGGCCGACCGCGTCCCACCGCCCGCGCGGCCTCGTACCCGACACCGGCCGCCGACCAGGTCCCCAGCGCCTCCCGGCTCGCCGCGCTGCGGCCGGGCGGCCGGAACGAAGACGAGCGCGCTCGCTCAGGCTCCCCCGTCCGGGGCGACGGCGCGTTGCACGCAGTCTCGGAGGAGGGCGCGCCGTCGGTCGTGCACGTCCTCGTCCTCCTCGGCATGGGCGGCGTAGACGTTGCTCACCGGCGACCAGGCCATGGACATGGCGATGACCACGGCCATCACGTCGAAGGGGTCTCCCTGCCTGACGAGCCCGGCGGCCTGGGCCTCTGCGATGGCGCGGAGTTTGTGGTCGTCGTAGCGGTCGTGGTCCGCCACGAGATTCCCGGTCGGGCGCCGCTCCAGGCGCGCCCAGGTCGCGAGCCGGATCAGATCCGGGCGGCTGAGGTACTCGTCGTAGAGGCGCACCGCCCAGTCGGCAAGGTCCGTGGCGTCGACGGGGACGACGTTGGTGATCCGCTCCAGTGAGGCCAGGAAGATCGTGTCGAAGAGCGCGTCCTTGTTTCCGAAGTAGCCGTAGAGCTGCGCCTTGTTGGTGCGTGCGGCGGCGACGATCCGCTCGATGCGTGCGCCGGCGATGCCGTGCTGGGCGAATTCCCGGGTGGCGGCATCGACGATGCGCTGGTACGTCGCGGCGCCGCGGCTGCTGGACGGCTGGTCAGCCATGCTCGGCACCCTAGCAGACAGACCTGTCTGTTTGCCTTTGGGCTCCCGTGCGCCTACGGTCAAAACAGACCGAACAGTCTGTCTAAGGAGCTGGTGATGCGTCCTACGACCGGATGGCGGGCGGACAGCGCGACCCGGACCCTGCGCCGCGCGGCGCTGGAGCGCCGGGATCTCCGCCCGGACGACATCGCGGTACGCGTCGAGTACTGCGGCGTCTGCCACACTGACCTCCACGCGCTGCGGGCGTACGAGAGCGACGCGAACGGCCCGCTCGTACCCGGGCACGAGTTCACCGGCGTGGTCACCGAGGTCGGCGGCGCGGTTTCCGGCTTCTCCCCGGGCGCCCCCGTGGCCGTCGGCAACATCGTCGACTCGTGCCGCGTCTGCCGCATGTGCCGGGCCGGGCAGGAGAACTTCTGCCGTGAGTTTCCGACCCTCACCTACGGCGGACCCGACCGGCAGGACGGGACGACCACGCTGGGCGGGTACTCCCGCGAGTACGTCGTCAGCCGTCAGTTCGCCTACCACCTCCCCGCGGGCCTCGACCCGGCCGCCGCAGCTCCCCTGCTCTGCGCCGGGGTCACCGTCTGGGAACCGCTGCGGGCGCTCGGAGTGGGGCCCGGCAGTGCCGTGGCCGTGGCCGGGCTGGGCGGCCTGGGGCACCTGGCGATCAAGATGGCGACAGCGCTCGGCGCCACGACCTCCGTCGTCAGCCGGACTCCGGACAAGGCCGGCGAAGCGCGCCGCCTGGGGGCGCAGGGACTCGTCGTGTCCACCGACTCCGAGCAGATGGAAGCGGTCCGCGACCGGTTCGACGTGGTCATCGACACCATCCCCGCCCCCCACGATCCGGCTCCGTACCTGCGGATGACCGCCATGGACGGCACGCTCAGCCACCTCGGCCACCTCGGACCGGTCACCGTGGACACCCTGGACCTGCTCATCGGCCGCAAGAAGCTCAGCTCCGCCGGCAGCGGCGGCCGCTCGTCCACCGCCGCCATGCTGCGCTTCTGCGCCGCGCACGGCATCACCGCAGATATCGAACTACTGCCGTCGTCCGAGGTGAACACCGCTCTCGAACGCCTGGAGCACAACGACGTCCGCTACCGCTTCGTGCTCGACATGTCCGACCTGGCCTGACCGACGGCGCGGCCTGTCCCACAGCAAGCCGGGAGCCAACCGCGACCGCGGTGCCGAGCAGAGGCGCCGCCGCCCCGGGAGCAGTCGACGGAGTCGACGCCACGCCAAGCCGTTTGACAGCCGGCAGCCCGGACATCGGCCTCACCCCGGACCCGGCACGTCCCGCGAGAGCGTTAGGGTCGTACGCGGGTGCAGACCGGCGCCGTCCGCCGTCCGGACAACGCCTCGGCACAGCCGCCTGGTTGGCGGCGCGCCCCGGAGAGAGCCGACCCCGGCGAGGAGCGATCGATGAGCAGTGGAGAACGGCCGGAGACAGCGGAACTGCTCGACCTCCAGCCCCACCCGGAAGGCGGCTGGTACCGGCAGACCTGGGCCAGCGACATCACCGTGGCCCCCGAGGGGTACACGGGCGGCCGGGCCACCGCCACGGCGATCTACTTCCTGCTGACGGCAGGCGAGGAGTCCGCCTGGCACACGGTGCGCTCCGCGGAGCTGTGGCTCTGGCACCGCGGCGGCCCCCTGCGCCTGACCATGGGAGGAGACGGCGACACCCCCGGCGGGCGGCCGACCCAGGTCGTCCTCGGCCCCGACCTCGCCGCCGGCCACCAGCCCCAGGTCCTCGTCCCTCCCGGAGTCTGGCAGCGCGCCGAGCCCGCCGGCGCCGAGGAGGTCCTCGTCAGCTGCATCGTCTCGCCGGGCTTCGACTTCGCGGACTTCCGCCTGCTGGAGAGCTGACCGCCATCGCGCACTCGCCTGGAGCGCCCCTGCGAGGGACGGGTAGCCGTGCGCTCCCCCCTGCCGGCGTGCCGGGCGAACGGCTCAACGATCCTTGACCGGCCGACGTCAAGACGACCCTGGGAAGAGATGCCGGTCATGGCACGCCGGCCGCAGGTGGAGTTGTTCGAGCTGATCGCGGAGCCGGGTCAGCCGGGCGATCTCGGCGTCGAGGACGGCGATGCGGTGACCGACGACTGCGCCCGCGTCCCGGGTGTCCGGCGAGCCGCAACGGGGCGGCGGGTACTCGCTGACCTCGTGCAGCGTGCGGGCGCGGGCGGCCAGGTCGGCGACGGTGAGACCGAGCGCGAGCAACTCGCGGATCACCCTGACCCGGGCGAGGTCCGGCGGGCCGTACTCGCGCTGGCCGGTGGCGCTGCGCGGCGGCGGCGGGAGCAGGCCGCGCTGCTCGTAAAAGCGCAGGGCTCTGGGGGTCGTGCCGGTCGCCGCCGCCGCGTCGCCGATCCGCATCGTCTCGCTACACCTCCACCACGACCGCCCCGAAGTGGCGACCTGCCATCACTTCCTGCAACGCCCGGGGCGCCGCGTCGATGCCCGGGACGCGCACGTACGGAAAGCGGATCTCACCGGAGCGCAGCCATGTACCGAAGCGCGTGGTCCACTCGGCCTCGGCGGCGGGCAGGTCGGTGGCGCTGAAACCGCGTAGAGTCACGCCCTTGACGACGATGCGGAACGAGTCGAGTTCGACCGGGGCGCTGCCGCCGGCCCGGCCCGCGTCCAACTGGCCGGATACCGCGCCGACCAGCGCGAACCTGGCGTCCTGCCGGGCGGCGCGGAGCGCGGCGGCGAGAAGTGGGCCGCCGGTGGTGTCGAGGAGTACGTCGATGCCGCCGGGCGCGGCGGCGGCGAGCTGGCCGTCGAGGTCGCCGTGGTCACGGCGGATGACGGCGTCGCAGCCGAGTTCCTCGACGAGGCGGCGTGCCTTGTGGTCCGAGCCGGTGGCGCCGATCACCCGGCCCGCGCCCAGCAGGCGGGCGATCTGCCCGGCGAGGGTGCCGACCGCGCCGCTCGCGCCGGTGACGAGTACGGTGTCGCCCGCGCGAACCCCGGTGAGGCGGGTCAGCGAGCGATATGGCGCCGCGCCCTGAGCGAGGTGGGCGACCGGGTCGGGCAGCGCACCGTCGAGCACGGTGCAGCCGTCCTCGGGCACCACCGCGTACTCCCGCCAGCCAAGGAAGTGCCCGACCGCGTCACCGGGGCGCAGCCTGCCGCCGTCCGCCGCCGCGACGACCTCGCCCACGGCGGAGCCGAAGAGCACGTCGCCGGCGTGCAGCGGTGGCAGCGGCACGTCGCCACCGGCCTCGCCGCCGATGAGGGTGCGCAGGCCGGGAAAGACGAGGAAGTGGCTGTTGCGTACGAGCACCTCCCCGGCCGCGGGCGGCCGGACCGGGGTCTCGGCGACAGTGAGGTCGGCCGCGGTCGGCAGACCGTCCGGTGCCGCGGCGAGCCGGACTTCGCGGGCGGTGCCGGGCAGGGTGGTGGGCATGGGCGTTCCTCCTGGTGCGTGAGAGCGCGGGGACGCTAACCCCTGACCCGGACGTCAGGGTCAAGTCCCGCCGCTACGCCCCAGTTGCCCGGCCCGCCGACGCGGAAGCGGTCACCGGCCCGTGGTAGCCGGTGGGAGGGCGTGCAAGGCGACAAGTCGACCTGATCGTAAGCCATTGGTCTACACCTTGTGTTGGTGCAGACCAAGATGATTGACTGCGCCCCGTCAAGCTCCAAACGCCGGCGTTCGCGCCGGTGACCCCCCACCAGGAGAGTGATGAGGTGCTGAGGAAACTCGGAACAAAGGTCAAGGCACTGCTCACGGTCGGCGCACTCGCCGCGGCGCTGGCCGTCGTCGTGCCCGTGACCGCGTCGGCCGGCGAGGGAGGCGAGGACCGCGTGGACGGGGCGGAGGCTGCCGCGTTCGTCGTCAGTGAGGCGCAGTTCGAGCAGATGTTCCCGGGGCGGAACGCCTTCTACACGTACCGGGGGCTGACCGACGCGCTCGGCGCGTACCCCGCGTTCGCCACCACCGGTGACGAGACGACGCAGAAGCGGGAGGCCGCCGCGTTCCTGGCGAACGTCAGTCACGAGACCGGCGGGCTCGTGCACATCGTCGAGCAGAACCAGGACAACTACCCGCACTACTGCGACGCGTCGCAGCCCTACGGCTGCCCCGCCGGGCAGGCCGCGTACTACGGGCGCGGGCCCATCCAGCTCAGCTGGAACTTCAACTACAAGGCCGCCGGCGACGCGCTCGGCATCGACCTGCTGAACGACCCCTGGCAGGTGGAGCGGAACGCCGCCGTGGCGTGGCAGACCGGCATCTGGTACTGGATGACGCAGTCCGGGCCCGGGGCGATGCCCGCGCACGACGCCGTCGTCGGCGGGCACGGCTTCGGCGAGACCATCCGGGCCATCAACGGGTCGATCGAGTGCGACGGCGGGAACCCCGCCCAGGTGCAGAGCCGGATCGACAAGTACACGCAGTTCGTGCAGATCCTCGGCACGACCCCCGGTGACAACCTGAGCTGCTGAACCGAACGCGGCCGGTGCGGGCCCGTCCGTCCCGAGAGGGACGGGTCCGCGCCGCCGGACTCCCCCACGCACCCCACCCCCCACTGGAGGCAGTTGTGGCACGCGCACGAACCCGCAGGAACCGGAGGATACGCAAGCGGCTCGTCGGCATCGCCGGCGCTGTGTCGCTGGCCGCGGGCGGGCTGGTCTTCGCCGTCACGGAGGGGGCGGCCGGCCCCGAGCGGCCGCCCGCCGCCGGGAGCACGGCGGCCGTGCCCGCGCACGCGGTCACCGGCTACTGGCAGAACTTCGACAACGGCGCCACGGTGCAGACCATCGCCGACGTGCCGGAGGCGTACGACATCGTCGCCGTCGCCTTCGCCGACGCGACCGGCACCCCCGGCCAGGTCGACTTCACCCTGGACCCGGCACTGGACTACACCGAGGACGCCTTCAAGGCCGACATCGCCGCCAAGCAGGAGAGCGGCAAGTCCGTCGTCGTCTCGGTCGGCGGCGAGCGCGGCGCGGTCTCCGTCAACGACGCGGCGTCCGCGGACGCCTTCGCGACCAGCATCCTCGGGCTCATGGAGGAGTACGGGTTCGACGGCGTCGACATCGACCTGGAGAACGGTCTCGACTCCACGTACATGACGCAGGCCCTGGAGGCGATCCACGCGGGCGCCGGCGACGGCCTGGTGGTGACGATGGCGCCGCAGACCATCGACATGCAGTCGCCGGACAACGAGTACTTCAAGACGGCGCTGAACATCAAGGACTTCCTCACCGTCGTCAACATGCAGTACTACAACAGCGGTTCCATGCTGGGCTGCGACGGCCAGGTCTACGCCCAGGGCACGGTCGACTTCCTCACCGCGCTCGCCTGCATCCAGTTGGAGAACGGGCTCGACCCCTCGCAGGTCGGCCTCGGCACGCCCGCCTCGCCGCAGGCGGCCGGCGGCGGGTACGTGGACCCGGGTGTGGTGACCGACGCGCTCGACTGCCTGACCCGGGGCACCGGCTGCGGCTCGTTCCAGCCGGAGCGGACGTACCCGGGCCTGCGCGGCGCGATGACCTGGTCGACCAACTGGGACGCCAGCAACGGCAACGCCTGGTCGGACACGGTCGGCCCGCACGTCGACGGGCTGCCGTAGCCCCCGCCCCTGCCGCGGTGGGCCGGCCGGGACGCGGAAGTCCCGGCCGGCCCGCCCCGGGGTGGCGGGTGCGGTGCCGGTGTCAGCCCTCCCGGCCGCGGGCCGGGGTGCCGTTCTCCGCGTCCGGCCAGCCGTTGATCACGAACTGCGAGCCCGGCTCGACGACGACGTCGCCCTCCGCCGAGTCGGTGATGGTGACGTTCGTGAGGTTCGCGCTGCCGCGGGCGCCGCCCATGGCGAGGATGCCGGCGCCGTTGTTGGACTTCTCGATCGTCACGTTCGAGATGTTCACGTTCGGCATATCGCCGCCGCCCGACTTGAACTGGATCCCGTCGTACGTCGAGTCGTGGATGTCGGTGTCCTTGATGGTCACGCCCGGGATCGGCTGGCCCGCGGGGAAGAGTGTGATGGCGCCGAACTCCTGCGCCTCGCCCCAGAACGCGCCACCGCAGCGGTACAGGGAGTTGCCCGAGATCACGGTCTCGCCCGAGAAGGGCACGGGGTCGTGGTCGGTGGCGAGCATGATGCCGGGGTAGTTCGCGGTGTCGGAGATCAGGTTGTTCTCGACGGTGTTGCCGTAGCCGCCGTAGATCGCGACCCCGTTCGCGCGCCAGGGGAGCTGGATGGTGTTGTTCCTGAAGCGGTTGTCGTGGCCGATGTCGGTGGCCGGGTCCTTCACGTACTTGCTGGCCCAGACGGCGAGGGAGTCGTCCCCGGTGGTGCGGAAGGAGGAGTTGACGACCTCGGAGTTGCGGGTGCCGTTGGTGAAGTTGATGCCGTCGGCGTACGTGTTGCGGATGCGCATCCCGCTGAACTTCAGTCCGTCGGCCGGGCCCCACAGCTCGGGCCTGTTGGAGTAGTCGCGGCCGACCCAGACGCCGACGTTGGCGTGCTCGATCCACACGTTCGAGATCTCGGTGCCGACGCCGAACCGGCCGTTCAGGCCCACGCCGCCCTCGTGGCCCCCGTCGCCGCCGCGGATGGTGCCGGAGCCGAAGATGGCGATGTCGGAGATCCGGGTGTTCCTGTCGATGTCGAAGCCGAAGTTGCCCTCGTGCGGGTGGTTGATGCCGTCGGCCTCGTGCGGCGGGGTGAGCGTGGAGAACTGCGAGTGCCACATGCCGGCGCCGCGGATGTCGACGTCGCGGATGCCGACCTGGTTGTACTGGCCGCCGGCGAGGTCCTCGGTGAGGATCTTCTGCTCCTGCCGCCACTGCCCCGGCGGGACCCAGACGCACTCGATCTCGCCGTTCTGGTCGGCGGTGACGGCGGACTGCAGGGCCTCGGTGTCGTCGCCGCCGTCGTCGGGCACGGCGCCGTACTCGGTGATCGACGTGCAGGCGGCCGGCTTCTCGGCCGGCGGCGCGACCTGCTCCAGGTCGATCAGGTCGATGACGTAGAACGCGGCGCTGTCGTCGGCGTCGCGCTGGAGGCGGAAGGTGGTGCCCTCCGGGTAGCTCTGCTCCAGCAGCGCGTGGGACTCGTCGAAGAGGCGGCGGGCGTCGTTCTGCGGGGTGTTGGTCAGGCCCTCGGGGTCGTCGGTGGTGCCGTACAGCCAGCTGTGCTTGGACGACAGGTCCAGCTTCTGCACGAACGCGCCGTTCGCGTAGAGGCTGAGGGTGGCGTCCAACCCGCCGCCGCCCGGGGCGTCGGGGATGGAGTTGCGGACGACGATGGAGTTGGTCGGCGCGGTCGAGGTGAACTCGACGTACTGACCAGTGTTCTCCAGCCGCACCGACCGGCGGCCCGAGGACTCCGAGCCGAAGTTGGTGTGCCCGAAGGTCCGCTTCGCGTCGGCCTCCACCAGGGTGCCGTCGTACGTGCCGGCCTCGGCCTCGTACTCCACGTACGGCAGTTCCGCGCCGGCCGCGCCGGCCGCGGCGGCCGCGGCCCCCGTCCCGGCGGAGCCGCTGCCGCCGGTGCCGCCACCCTCGGGGGCGATACCGGCGAGGGCCTGGCCGGAGAGGGGCAGGACCCCGACCGCGACCAGGCCGAGCGCCGGTATCCCGACGGCCACCCGCCGTCTGAGCTGCTTCCACTTCATGGTGTCCTCTGTTCTGTGGGGGGCTGACAGAGCGCGTATGCCGCTCTCTTGCAAGAGATCGACGTAAGTTTGCGTAACGGGGTCAATCTCTTGCTGATTGGCAGTCAGAGTTTTGAGGCAGGTCACGGGTTTGTCAATGGTCCGCGCACGGCGCCTTCTCCGGACCGCGGGCGCGGCGCGGGTAGGCTGCCGGACGGCGGAGGGGGAACCGGAAACATCACCGCGGGAGGAATTCGTGCTCGTACTGCTGCCGCCGTCCGAGGGCAAGGCCGAGGCCAGGCGCGGGGCCGCACTGAAGCTCGACGCGCTCTCCCTGCCCGGGCTCACCGCCGCCCGCGAGGCCGTCCTCGACGAGCTGGTCGCACTCTGCGCCGCCGACGAGGAGAAGGCCGCCGACGTCCTGGGGCTCACCGACGGCCTGCGCGGCGAAGTCGCGCGCAACGCCCGGCTGCGGACCGCGCCGGCCCGCCCCGCGGGGCAGGTCTACACCGGCGTGCTCTACGACGCGCTCGGCCTCGCCACGCTCGACCCCGCGGCGAAGCGGCGCGCGTCCGCGTCGCTGCTGGTCTTCTCCGGCCTGTGGGGCGCCGTCCGCATCGGCGACCGCATCCCCCCGTACCGCTGCTCCATGGGCGTACGCCTCCCTGCCGCCGGCCCGCTCGGCGCCTACTGGCGCGGCCCGCTCGACGCCGCCCTGCCGGCGGCGGCCGGCCGCGGGCTCGTACTCGACCTGCGCTCCTCGGCGTACGCGGCGGCCTGGCGCCCGCGCGGCGAGCTGGCGGCGCGCACGGCCGCGGTACGGGTGCTGCACGCGACGGTGGTCGACGGGGTGGAGAAGCGGTCGGTGGTCAGCCACTTCAACAAGGCGACGAAGGGCCGGCTGCTGCGCGACCTGCTGACCGCCGGCGCCAGGCCGCGCACTCCCGAGCAGTTGGTCACCGCGCTGCGCGACCTGGGCTACCGGGTGGAGGGCGAGGCACCGCGGCGCGCGGGGCAGCCGTGGCAGCTGGACGTGGTGGTGACGGAGCTGTAGCCGCCCCTCTGGCCCTCATTCCCGCACCCCCGCCCAGGGTAGGCCGCCCCACCGACAACGCAGCGGCCCACCGGCAACGCGGGATCCCGCCGCCACCGGGCGGACCCACCGGATTGCACCGTACGCAACGTGCGTTGCACCGCCGCGACCGCGGCGGCACGATGACGACGTGACCACTGACTCCGCCCCCGCCTCCGTCCTCGGCCTCGCCCCCGTCATCCCCGTCGACGTCCTCGACGACCCCGCCGACGCCGTGCCGCTCGCCCGTGCGCTGGTCGCCGGGGGCCTGCCCGCGGTCGAGGTGACCCTGCGCACGCCGGCCGCGCTCGACGCGATCCGGGCCATCGCCGCCGAGGTGCCGGACGCGGTGGTCGGCGCCGGCACCGTGCTGAGCGCCGGGGCCGTCGACGCCTCCGCCGCCGCGGGCGCCCGGTTCCTCGTCAGCCCCGGCACCACCGACCGGCTGCTGGCCGCGATGGCCGCCTCGGGGCTGCCCTGCCTGCCGGGGGTCTCCACGGCGTCGGAGGCGATGGGCCTGCTGGAGCGCGGGGTGACGGAGATGAAGTTCTTCCCGGCGGAGGCGTCCGGCGGGGCGGCGTACCTGAAGTCCCTCGGCTCGCCGCTGCCGCGCGCCCGCTTCTGCCCGACGGGCGGGATCACGGCGGAGTCGGCGCCCCGGTACCTCGCGCTGCCCAACGTCGGCTGCGTGGGCGGCACGTGGATGCTGCCGCAGGCGGCGCTGGCGGCGAAGGACTGGGCGACGGTGGAGAGGCTCGCCGGTGAGGCGGCGGCGCTCGGCGGGGGCTGAGTCAGCGCAGGTGGGCGGTGTCGTTCAGGAGGCGTACGCTCGCGTGCCCGTCCGCGTAGTACGCGACCTCCGACAGCGACGCCGCCGACAGCTCCATGCGGAACAGCGACTCCGGCGGGGCGCCCAGGGCCAGCCGGACCAGGGTCTTGACCGGGGTCACGTGGGTGACGAGGAGCACCGTGCGGCCGGCGTAGCGGGCGAGGATCTTGTCGCGGGAGAGCGCGACGCGGCGGCTGACCTCGGCGAAGGACTCCCCGTCGCCGGTGGGGGCCGCCTTCGTGGAGCGCAGCCAGGCGGCGAGGTCGCCGGGGTGGCGCTCCTGCACCTCCGCGAACGTCAGCCCCTCCCAGGCGCCGAAGTCCGCCTCGCGCACGCCGTCGTCGACCCGGACGTCGAGCCCGAGCCGGCCGGCGACCGCGTCCGCGGTCTCGCGGCAGCGGCGCAGCGGGGAGCTGACGACGGCCTGGACGGTGCCGCGGGCGGCGAGGTGGGCGGCGGCGGCTGCGGCCTGGGCGCGGCCGGCGCCGGAGAG
>NZ_BAAAPF010000239.1:8327-11132 GCF_039531005.1 Streptomyces synnematoformans | reverse complement strand
CGGTGCTGTCGACGACGCTGGGCGGCGACCCGGAGCCGTCCGGCGACGGGGGCGCCGCGGCGGGCGGGAAGCAGGTGGCGCCGGTGGCGCCGGCGGCCCCGGTGTCGCAGAGTGCGCCGGAGCTGCTGCGGCAGGCCGCCGCCGCGGTCGCCGAGGACCCGCCGCCGCGGCCGGAGTCGGGGGACTGGGTGTATGTGCAGACGGTCGAGCAGCACGCCGGCACCGCTGACGGGACCGACGGGACCGACGAGACCGACGAGCCGGCGGGGGACATGCGGGAGCAGTGGTACAAGTACGCCGATCCCGAGTTCGAGGACTGGAACGAGGGCGACGACCACTCGCCGCGGGAGCGCTTCGAGTACCTCGCCGCGCTGCCCGAGGACACCGACGCGGTGCTGCAGCAGGCCCGCTGGTTCTACCCCGAGAGCGGCGACCGCCCCGACACGCCCACGCCCGGCGCGGGGCGCAGCGACGAGGAGCTGGCCGACTGGAACTTCAGCTCGCTGCGCATGCTGCTGGCGTCGGCGCCGATGCACCCCGTGGGGCAGTCCCGCGTCTACGGGGCGATGGCCACGATCCCCGGCCTGCGCGTCGCGGACACCACCGTCAGGGACCCGGCGGACCGGCAGGCGCTCGCGATCTACCTCGACGACGCGCACAGCGGCCACTCCGGCGTCCGCGACGAACTGCTGCTCGACCCCGACACGTACGCCTACCTGGGCACCCGGCACGTCGCCACCGAGGACACGGGCGGGCGGGAGGGCCCGAAGGCCGCGAAGGGCGGCGTCGTGACGGCCACGGCCGTCCTCCGCACGGCGCTGGTGGACCGCGAGGGGGTCCGGCCCTGAGGACCGCGCGGCGGGCGCCCGCGGCCGGGGCGCCGGGCGCGGGGGCCGTGTCGCCATGCGGACCGGTTCGCCTCCCGCGCCGGGGGCCCGTTAGCGTTCGGGTATGACCGACGCTGCGACCTCCACCACCCACCGCACCGGCGCCGCCGCCACCGGCCTGGCCACCGTCACCCCCGACGGCACCGTCCTCGACACCTGGTTCCCCGCCCCCGCGCTCGCCGACGAGCCCGGTCCCGCGGGCACCGAGCGGCTGACCGCCGAGCGCGCGGCCGAACTGCTCGGGGAGCCCGCGCGGGCGGCGCTGGGCCCCGACCCGCGGCGCGGCGTGGAGGTCGTCGCGGTGCGCACGGTGATCTCCTCGCTGCAGGAGAAGCCGGCCGACGCCCACGACGTGTACCTGCGGCTGCACCTGCTCAGCCACCGGCTCGTCCGCCCGCACGGGCAGAGCCTCGACGGCGTCTTCGGGCTGCTGGCGAACGTCGCCTGGACCTCCCACGGCCCCGTGCCCGCCGACCGGATCGAGGAGGTGCGGCTCGCGGTCCGCGCCGCGGGACAGCACCTCCAGGTCAGCCACCTCGACAAGTTCCCGCGGATGGTGGACTACGTGCTGCCCTCCGGCGTCCGCATCGGCGACGCCGACCGGGTCCGCCTCGGCGCGCACCTCGCCTCCGGCACCACCGTCATGCACGAGGGCTTCGTCAACTTCAACGCCGGCACCCTCGGCACGTCCATGGTCGAGGGCCGCATCTCGGCGGGCGTCGTCGTCGGCGACGGCTCGGACGTCGGCGGCGGCGCGTCGATCATGGGCACGCTCTCCGGCGGCGGCAAGGACGTCATCTCCCTCGGCGAGCGCTGCCTGCTGGGCGCGCAGGCGGGCGTCGGCATCTCGCTCGGCGACGACTGCATCGTGGAGGCGGGCCTGTACGTCACCGCCGGCACCAAGGTCACGCTGCCGGACGGCGCCGTGGTCAAGGCCCGCGAGCTGTCCGGGGCGAGCAACCTGCTGTTCCTGCGCAACTCCACCACCGGCGCGGTCGAGGCCCGGCAGCGCTCCGGCTCGTGGGGCGGGCTGAACGCGGCGCTGCACGCCAACGACTGACGCGGGACGGCACCGCGTACGAGCCCGCCGCGCACGGCGTTTCCGTGCGCGGCGGGCTTTCGGCATCCGAGGGCGTTCCGAGGCATAGCGGCGGTGCCCGGGAGGCGTCTACCGGGGCAGGGTGATCCGGACGAGGGAGGACAACGGGATATGGACGCGGCGAGCGAGGCCGGCTTCCGCGAGTTCGTGGAGTCCAGATCCGGCGTGCTGTTCAGGACCGCGCTGCTGCTGAGCGGCGGCGACCGCGGAGCCGCGGAGGACCTGCTGCAGAACGCGCTGATCAAGGCGGCGGGGCGCTGGCACCGCATCGACGAACCGGAGGCGTACGTCCGCCAGGTGCTGTACCGCCAGCAGATCAGCCGCTGGCGGCTGCGCTGGCTGTCCCGTGAGCGGGTCGTCGCCGAACCTCCGGAACCCGGCGGAGCGACGGCCGGCGGCGACCCCGCGCACGACGCGGAGCTGCGGGTGGTGATGGCCCGGGCGCTGCGCCGGCTGACCACCAGGCAGCGCACGATGCTCGTGCTGCGCTACTACGAGGACCTGCCGGAGGCCGAGGTCGCCGCGCTCCTCGGCTGCTCGGTCGGCACCGTGCGCAGCACCACCCGGCGGTCGCTGGACAAGCTGCGCGCCGTGTCCCCGGAGCTGGCGTCCCTCACGCTCCGCCCGCCCCGCACCCCGGAGCCCGTACGCGAAGAGCAGCTGTCGGAGGTAAAGCCGTGAGAGTCGAGGAGCTGGTGCGCCGGTCGCTGCACCACATGGCGGATTCGGACGCGCTCCCCGAGCCCGGACTGGCCGGGCGGGTGCTCAGGACCCGGCGCCGGCGCCGGGCGAGAGGACTGACCGGCGCGGTGGTGGCCC
>NZ_BAAAPF010000239.1:0-8317 GCF_039531005.1 Streptomyces synnematoformans | reverse complement strand
GCTGTGGCCGTCGCCGCCGCCGCGACGGTGGCCGTGGCCGGGCCCCTGACCGGGCCCGGCGCCGGCGGGGGAGGGGCGGCCACGAGTCCGCAGCGGGACGTGGCCGGCCGGCCGGGCGAGTCGCCGCCGCGGCAGCTCATCGCCGCCGGGGACGTGGCCGTGTCCGCCTACCACACCCGCAGGACCGAGGACCTGCCCGGCGGCGACACCGTCGAGAGCCGGGACTGGCACCTGTACGACCCGGACACCGGGCGGTACGAGGAGACCGACTGGGCCTGGCTCGACGTCGCCCCCGGCATGCGCACCGCGGCCGTGCTCGAAAAGGACCTGCCCGCCGACCGCATCGGCCTGCTGGACCTGGCGAGCGGCGAGGTGGAGCGGTGGATCCCGCTCGACCGCGGCGGCGTGGGCTCGGTGGAGTTCTCGCCGGACGGCGAACGGCTCCTGGCCACCGCCTACGCGCACAACCCCGACCGCCGCTTCAAGGACGCCTCGTACCCGCTGAACGGGGACGAGGTGCCGGGCGCCAAGCCCGGCCGCACCGGCTTCTACGTCATCGACGCGGACTCCGGCGACGCCTCCTTCACCGCGCTGCCGGCCGGCGCGGCCCCCGGTTTCTCCACCGACCCGACGAACGGCCGCGAGGACCTGAGCTGGAGCAGCGACGGCGAACTGCTGTGGGAGCACTGGTCGTACGACCCCGGGCGGCTGTACTACGACCTGTCCGGCGAGCGGGCCGGCCATCCGGTGCCGGAGAAGCACGTGTCGGACCCGGGGGCCGGCCTGTCGCCGAACGGCCGGCTGGTCGGCGGTGCGCCGGCCGGCGAGGGCGGCGAGGGCGCCGCCGCGGTGCTGGACGCGAAGACGGGCGAGCGCGTCGCGAAGGTGCCCGCGCGGCAGCTCCTCGCCTGGGCCGACGACGAGCGGCTCCTCGCCTGGGGCTGCGGCTCCGGGGGCTGCCGGGACAGCGAGTCCCCCGACCGGCTCGTGCTCGTCAGCCTCGACGGCGACACGGTGGTCGCGCTGTCCGGCGCCCGCGCCGGCAACGGGGGCGACGCGGGCCGCTGGGTGCCGGAGTTCACGGAGCGCTGAGCGCGCGGGCCGCCGCTCCCCGCCCGGTCGGCACGCCTGCCCGCCACCCCATAAGGTGGCGGGCATGCGTGACTTCACCACCGGGTTCGGCTACGTCGGCAAGGGGCTGCGCTGGGCCGCGGGGCACGGCCGGTCGTGGGCCCTCGGGCTCGTGCCCGCGCTCATCGCGCTCGTGCTCTACGCCGCCGCGCTCGCCGCCCTCGCCTACTGGGCCGGCGACATCGCCGTGTGGGCCACGCCCTTCGCCGACGACTGGGACTCGCCCTGGCAGGGGCTGCTGCGCGGGCTGTTCGTCGCGCTGCTGCTGCTCGGCGGCATCGGTTTCGCGCTGCTCACCTTCACGGCCGTCGCGCTGCTGATCGGGGACCCCTTCTACGAGGCGCTCTCCGGCCGCGTCGAGGAGTCCGCCGGGCACTGCCCGCCCGCCCCGGACGAGCCGCTGCTGCCGGGCCTGTGGCGGTCGCTGAAGGAGAGCGTCCATGTGCTCTCGCGGGCGCTGGTGTTCACCGTGCCGCTGTTCTTCCTCGGCTTCGTGCCGCTCGTCGGGCAGACGGTCGTGCCCGCGCTCGGCTTCGCCGTCGCCGGCTTCTTCCTCACCGTCGAGCTGACCTCGTTCGCCCTGCAGCGCCGGGGGATCGACGTGCGCGGGCGGCTGGCGCTGCTGCGCCGGCGCAAGATGCTGGCGCTCGGCTTCGGGGTGCCGGTCGTGCTGCTGTTCCTGGTGCCGCTGGCCGCGGTGGTGGTGATGCCGGGCGCGGTGGCGGGCGCCACGCTGCTCGCCCGCCATCTCGTCGGCGACGACGTGCCCGCCCCCGGCCCGGCACCGGCCCCGCCGGCCCCGCCGGCCCCCGGGCCGCCGCCCGTCAGGGCCTGAGCCGGACGACCGAGGGATCGTGGTCGCTGGCCTGGTCGGCGTACTCGGCGTTGAGGTGCACGATGTCGTAGTCGGCGCGGACGGCGAGCGCGGGGCTGGCCAGGATGTGGTCCAGCACCTGGGAGTTGCCGTTGAAGACGTACCCGTAGCGCTCCCCGCGCGGCAGCCGGCCGACCAGGTCGACCAGCGCGTGGCCGGCGGTCAGCCGCGCCACGGCGGGGGAGAAGGGGAAGTCGTTGACGTCGCCGGCGACGACGACGCCCGCCCTCCGGTCCACGGCGAGCACGTCGCGGACGAACTCGTTGACCGCCGCGGCCTGCGCGGTCCGCTGCTCCTCCGAGCCGCGGGCGGGCGGCTGGAAGCGGCTGTCGAGGCCCTGGTCGCCGCCCTTGGAGTTGAAGTGGACGGCGGCGACGAAGACCGTGCGACCGCGGAAGGTGAACTCGCCGGCGAGCGGCTTGCGGCTGTCGTTCCAGGCCGCGTCGCCGGGGGCGATACGGCCCGGGGAGGCGGACAGCGCCGGGGCGCCGCCGTCGTCGGTGACCCGCACGGGCGTCGTGGCGTCGCCGCCGGGGCGGTCGGTGAAGGACACCCGCCCGGGGTTGTAGAGGAAGGCGACGCGGATGTTGCCGCCCGGCCGGCCGCCGTCGGCGTCGTCCACGGGGTCGATCTGGCGCCACTCGTACGCGGGGCCGCCGGCGGCGGCGATCGCCTCCGTCAGCTTGCGCAGGGTGGCGTCGGCGCCGGTCACGGCGTCGTCGGCCGGGCCGTTGTCGTCCTGCACCTCCTGCAGGGCGACGATGTCGGGGGCGGCGAGGCCGTCGACGAGGCCGTGGGCCAGCCGCTCGAACTTCGCGGCGCTGTCGCGGGCGGAGAGGTTCTCCACGTTGTACGTGGCCACCGCCAGCTCCGCGGCGCGCTGCCGGCGGGTCGACTCGCGGTCCGGGCTGGTCCGCCGTTCGCCGCCGAGGGTGGTGGCCTGCAGCTCGTAGCCGCCGAACTGGTCGTAGTCCAGCGGGCCCGCGGTGGTGCCGCCGAGGTGGTCGCCGACGTCCAGGACGGGGAACGGCCGCTCGGCGAACGGGATGAGGGAGGCGACCTTGAGCCGGCCGCCGTTGGGGTCGCGGTAGCCGGCGTACAGCACGCCGCCGCGGGCGGTGCGGTTGCGGGCGGGCTCGGCGGTCACCCACAGCTCGTGGTACGCGGAGGTGGGCCCGACGACCCGGGCGTCGCGCACCGCGACCCGCATGCCCTCCAGCGACTCGTAGCGGTCCAGGGCGTACGAGCCGGGGCGCAGCCGCAGCTCCTCGATGCTGCCGCCGTCCGCGGCGGGGGCGAACCGGCCGGGGACGGTGGCGTCGCGGAGCACGAAGGCGCGGGGCAGCGGGTTGCCGCTGGCCACGACGGTCCAGCTCGCGCCGGTCAGCTCGGTGACGGACTGCAGCCCGGCGCCCCTGCCGCCGGGGTAGTACTCGCTGACGGAGCCGGAGACCTCGACCGCGTCGCCGGGCTCGACGTCGGGGGTGGCGGAGCCGGTGAAGACGAAGAGGCCCTCGCTGGTGGCGGGGTCCGCGTCGGGCCGGGCGTCCTGCAGCCAGAACCCGCGGGCGGAGCCGAAGGCGCGGACGGCGGTGACGGTGCCGGGCACGTCGGTCACCCGCTCCCCGGCGAGCGGGGATATCCGGGTGTCGCCCTGGATGTCGCGGATGCGTGTCCCCGCGCCGCCGGCCCCGGCGTCCGCCGCCCCGGCGGCGGGGGCGGCCAGCAGCCCGGCGGCGAGCGCGGCGGCGACGGCGTACGGGACGGGCTGGGCGCGTCGGTGCATGGTGGGTCCTCCGGGACGACGACAGGACGGGAACATGACAGGGAAGGGACGAGGGGAAGGTGTGTGCGTCTACGCGCGTCAATCTCGTGCGCGCGTACGGGCGTTGTCAAGGAACACGGGGTGAACACCGGGAGCGCGGCCCGCCGGAACGGCGCCTTCAGCTCCGCCGCCCGACGGGGGCTACGCTTGGGCAGCGTCCGATTGATCCCCAGTCTTCGGAGTTGTCGATGACCGCAGACCGCACCGTCCTGCCGCCCGTCCAGCTGCCCGCCGAGGCACAGCTGGCCCGGGAGGCACTGGCCGCGCCGCTCTTCGCGCGGGCCGTCCGGCTGGCCCGCTGGGCCGGGCCGGGGCTGCGGGTGGGCGCAGGCGGCGAGCAGCCCGGCGCCGAGGTGCGCGCCGCCGCGGCCGAGCTGGGCCTGGCGGAGAGCGCCGACGAGGAGGGCGAGGCGCGGGCCGTCGCCGGCGAGGCGTGGCGTATCGCCGTGGACATCGGCCTGGTGGACGTCACCGCCCCGGAGGACGGCGACGACGCCCTCGGCACCGCGGCCCCGAGCGCCGACCTGCGGCTGGTGACCGACGGCGGGCCGGCCGACGTGCTGGAGCTGTGGACCGCCGCCTGCGAGTGCGTGCTGTCCGACGCGGCGCTGCCGGACATGAGCGCGCTGGTGGAGCAGGTCACCGCCGGCGAGGAGCTGGACCTCGACCGGCTGGACTGGGACCCGGAGGCCGACGCGGACTTCCTCGACGGCGCGCTCGGCAATCTCTACCTGCTCACCGCCATGGAGGGCCCCGGCGTCGACGGCGCCGTCCCGCTGCCGGCGCTGGCCGCCTCCCTCGTCGTGCCGGACGACATGGACGAGCCGACCGAGGAGGTGCTCGCGGAGGTCTCCGAGGCGGTGCTGCGGCTCGACGAGCAGTTCCGGATGCTGGAGCCGGCCGGTGTCGTGGCGTACCGGCCGGTGGCCGAGGAGATCCTGCTCGAAGCCGCCGGCGGCGCCCCGGTGGCGGACGGGCCCGACGACCCCGGCGACCCCGACGACGCGGACGTCTCCCGCTACGGCGTCGTCCGCCTCACCCCCCTCGGTCTGTACGCGCTGCGCCGGCGGATGCTGGCCGACGGGCTGGCGGCCCCGCTCGTCGGCGAGCTGGCGGGCGAGGACGCCTACGTCCTCCTCGACGCCCTGCCCCGGCTGCCCGACCCGGTCGCCCAGACGGAGGCGGAGGCCTGGCTGGCGGACCGCAAGCCCGCGGAGGCGGCCACCGCCCTCCTCGACGCCGCCCGCGGCGCGGACGACCGCGCCCCGGCCCGCCGGCTGGCCTGCCAGCAGGCGCTGGCCGTGGCGGGTGCGGACGCGGAGCCGGCGGTCCGGGACGTGCTCCACGACCGCGAACTCGGCGGCCTGGCCCGGGTCTGGCTCACCGAGCGCGGCGTTCCCGGCGTGCCGCAGCCCACCGAGGACATGGTCTTCTGGCTGGCCGTCGACACGGTCGCCGCCCAGCTGGGCGGCCTGCGCGACGACACCCCGGAGCTGCGCGAGCTGGTGGCGCACCTGGTGGGCCGGCACCGCGGCTTCTTCGGCGCGGCCTGGCGCGTGGACCACCCGGCCACCCCCGAGGTGCTGGAGGCGATGGGCCGCCTCCACCCGGACCGCCAGGTCGCCAAGGACGCCCGCAAGGCGGCCTTCAAGGCCCGTTCCCGGCCCACCGCGTAACACCCCCGCCCCGTCGCCCCGGCTCGCCCGCGCCCGGCCCGTACGCGGCCGGGCGCTTCCGTGTGCCCGCGTGCGCTCCCAACTGGGCTTTGTCCTATGCCGGGATGAAGTTGCCTCCCGTTCCTGCCAAAGCTCTTTTCGGCAGGGACGAAAGCGGTTACGGTCCTGACGGCGGCGCGCGCCCGTCCGCACAGCAGTCACCCGTCCGCACTCCAGTCACGCACGTCAGGTATGTCGCCAAAGCGATGCCCCGCACCCGTCACCCCACGGGAGGACGCAACGTGGTAAGGACACGACCGAGACTTCGCACCACACTGGCCGCCTTCGCGGGAGCCCTGCTCCTCGGCGGCGGCCTCGCCCCCGGCATGGCCGCCACCGGCGCGGCACACGAGCCGCCCGCGGTCCGGGACGGCCCCGTCGCCCCCGACCTCCAGCAGGTCACCCTCGCCAAGGGCGTGGACCAGGTCGGCGAGCCGATGGCGCTCGCCGTGCTCCCCGACGGCGCCGTGCTGCACACCTCGCGCGACGGCACCCTGTGGCACACCGGCGCCGCGGGCGGCACCCGCGTCGCCGCCCAACTGCCGGTCTACCCGCACGACGAGGACGGCCTCCAGGGCGTCGGCGTGGACCCGGACTTCGCGAACAACCGCACCGTCTACCTCTACTACGCGCCCGTCACGGACACCCCCCACGGCATCGCGCCGAGCGACGGCGAGCCCGCCGACTTCGAGGCGTACGAGGGCGTCAACCGCCTCTCGCGCTTCACCCTGAACGAGGACGGCACCCTCGACCCGGCCAGCGAGAAGACCGTGCTCGAAGTGGGCACCGACCGCGGCCGGTGCTGTCACAACGGCGGCGACATCGCCTTCGACAGCCGGGGCAACCTGCTGCTGTCCACCGGCGACGACACCGACCCCTTCTCCTCCGACGGCTACACGCCCATCGACGAGCGCGAGACCCGCAACCCGTCCTTCGACGGGCAGCGCTCCGCGGGGAACACCAACGACCTGCGCGGCAAGATCCTGCGCATCAAGGTCGACCCCGCCGACGGCTCGTACACCGTCCCGGACGGCAACCTCTTCCCGCCCGGCACCGAGAAGACCAGGCCCGAGATCTACGCCATGGGCTTCCGCAACCCGTTCCGGATGAGTGTCGACAAGGCGACAGACACCGTCTACGTCGGCGACTACGGCCCCGACTCCGGCTCGGCGGACCCGGCCCGCGGGCCCGGCGGCCAGGTCGAGTTCAACCGGATCACCGAGGCCGGCAACTTCGGCTGGCCCTACTGCCACGGCGCCGGCGACGCCTACATCGACTACGACTTCGCCACGGGCGAGTCCGGCGAGGCGTTCGACTGCGCCGCGCCCCGCAACGAGTCGCCGCGCAACACCGGCCTGACCGAGCTGCCCCCGGCCCAGCCCGCCTGGATCGCCTACGACGGCGACTCCCTGCCCGAGTTCGGCAGCGGCTCGGAGTCCCCGATGGCCGGCCCGGTCTTCCGCCACGACCCGGACCTCGACTCCCGGCTCCAGCTCCCGGACCGCTACGACGGGCTGTTCTTCGCCGGCGAGCACGGCCGCGAGTGGATCAAGACCGTCGCGGTGGGCGAGGACGGCGGCGTCGCCGGCATCGAGGACTTCTCGTCCGGCAGCAAGATCATGGACATGGAGTTCGGGCCCGACGGGGCGCTGTACTTCCTCGACTACGGCACCGGCTTCTTCAACGGCGACGAGAACTCCGCCCTGTACCGCATCCAGAACGCCGCCCAGGGCTTCGCCCCCGAGCCCGTCGCCACCGCCGACGCGACGACCGGGCACGCCCCGCTGAAGGTGGCGTTCTCCGCCGAGGGCACCGCCGACCGGGACAGCGAGTGGCTGCGCTACCGCTGGGACTTCGGCGACGGCAGGACCTCGGGGAAGCCCGGCCCCCGGCACACGTACGCGAAGGACGGCGAGTACTCCGCCGTGCTCACCGTGACCGACCGCGACGGCAACACCGGCACCTCCGCCGTGCGCGTCGTCGTCGGCAACACCCCGCCGGAGGTGGAGCTGAAGCTGCCCGAGGACGGCACGGTCTTCGAGTACGGCGACGCCATCCCGTTCGAGGTGGCGGTCACCGACGCCGAGGACGGCGCGGCCGACTGCTCCCGGGTGCGCGTCGACTACGCGCTCGGCCACGACACCCACGGCCACCCGATGACCTTCGAGGAGGGCTGCACCGGCACCATCGAGACCTTCGAGGAGGACCGGCACGACGACCACGCCAATCTCTTCGGCCTCATCCGCGCCACCTACACGGACGGCGGCGGCGCCACGGCCGGCGTGCCCGCGCTGAACGCCAGCGCCGAGCACAAGCTGCAGCCCGCGCACCGGCAGGCCGAGCACTTCGACACCGCCGAGGGCGCCGCGGCCGCCGACGCGAGCGGCGCCGAGGGCGGCCGGGCCGTCACCGGCGGGGGCGGCGCGTGGATCGCCTTCGAGCCGTACGTCCTGAGCGACAGCACGCGCCTGTCCGCCCGGGTCGACGCCGCCGGCAGCGCCGACGGCGCCCTGGAACTGCGCGCGGGCGCGCCCGACGGGCCGGTGCTCGCCACCGCCCCGGTGGGCGGCGCCGGGGAGGGCTGGAGCGGGGTGAGTGCCGACGTGACGGACGCGCCCGCCGGGACGACGTCGCTCTACCTGGTCCTCACCGGAGGGGAGTTCACGCTGGACAGCTTCCACCTCGGCCGCGGCTAGGACATCCGGCGGATCGGGTCCGGTCAGGAGACGGTCCGCCGGTGGCCCGGCCGCCGCACACCGCCCCCGCACCGCC
>NZ_BAAAPF010000238.1:7327-11139 GCF_039531005.1 Streptomyces synnematoformans | reverse complement strand
ACCCCTCCGAGCCACCGGAGCCGGGCGGCGCGCCGCGGTCGGCGGGGGCGGCGGGGGCGGCGGCCAGGTCGACCAGCGCGTGGTCGGCGAAGCCGGCGAGCGCGAAGTCCAGGTAGACGGTCGCCGCCTCCATCGGGTCCTCGCACTCGGCCGCCGCGTGCGAGGCGCGGTGCAGCTGGTGGTCGCGGAAGCGCAGCACGGAGGCGGCGTCCTCGGCGAGCCTGGCCTCGGTGACGTCCTGGAAGAGCCACCCGACGCCCAGCGGCACCGGGTGCTCGGCGAGCGGCGACGCGAGCCGTACGAACGCGCCGCGCAGGCACCTGCGCCGCATCGCCGGATCCCCGCCGGTCTCGCCGCGCACCGTGACCCACACGTCGGCGGGGACCGCGGTGCTGCCCTGCGCCAGCACGTGCTGGAGCGCGCTCTCGACCTCCTCCACGCCCTGTTCCAGCAGCTCGCCGAAGGGGCGCCCGAGCAGCGCCGAGCGCCGGGCGCGCAGCACGCGCGCCGCCTGGCCGTTGGCCAGCGCCGGCCGCAGGTCGGCGTCCACGAGGAGCACGCCCCAGGCGGCGTCCTCGCACAGGGCCTCGCTGAAGGCGATGGACCGCTCCAGGTCCAGCTGCGCGTGGACCTCGCTGAACGCACAGTAGACCCCGACCGCGGCTCCGCCGGCCGGCTCCCCCGGCCCGTCCGGATCCTCCGCGCTGCCCCCGCCGTCCGCGGCGCCGCCCCTGCGCACCGCGGAGGTCTGGGTGCGTACGAGCACCCGGCCGCCGTCCTTGCGCAGCAGCGCGAACTCCTGCACCTGCCGCCCCGGCGCGTCCATCGCCCCCAGCAGCCGCGCCTCCACCTCGGCGGCGTCCTCCGCGCGGGCCGCCCAGCCGGCCAGCCCGCGGCGGCCGACGACCTCCGCGGCGGTCCAGCCGAGCAGCCGCTCGGCCTCGCGGTTCCAGTGGGTGACGACGCCGTCGGCGTCGAAGGCGCACAGCGCGGCGTCCATGCCGTCGAGCAGCGCCACCAGCAGGTCGGGCGCCGCGGCGCGGCGGCCCGGGGGCGGCGCGTCCCCGGCCGTCGCGTCCGGCGCCGCGGGCGGGGGCCCGGCGGCGGCTCCTCCCTTGTCCGGAGCGTCCGCGGCCTGTTCGCCGGAGGCGTTCCTGCGGTCCCGGTTGGTACGCCGGGTCGCGCTCATCAGGCACCCCCTGCTCGCCGCGGCGTCGTGTGCGTGGTGTGGTGCACCCGGATCATTCAACTGGAACGTGACGCAGCACACACCCCGTTCCGTCGAAATCGTTGCGAGGCAGAAATCAGTTGAGGGGCCCGCGGGGCCGTGCCTAGTGTGGGAGGTACACGAGAAGGGAGGTGGTTCGGCAGATGATGAAGTACCGGACGCGTGAGGTGGCTGCGGGCTAGTGGTCCGCCGTCGCGCTTGAGCGCAATGCCGGACCGGGGCGCCTAGGACGCGCCCAGCCGGCCCTTATCCCAAGCAGTTCACCCGACCCGCGGTCCGCCGGTACGTCCGACCGGCTCCCCTGAAGGGGAATGGGCCGCGGGTCGCCCCTTTGTGCCCGCCGGGCCACCGCCACCGCCCCCGGCCTCGGCCGTACGACGACATGGGGTCAGACCCGTACGAGGGCACGCCCCTACGGGCAGAGGCGCTCCACCGTCCAGCCGCCGCCGGCCGCCCCCTCCGTGCGCACGTACCTCAGGCGGTCGTGGAGGCGGTTCTCGCGACCCTGCCAGAACTCGACCGTCCGCGGCCTGACCCGGAAGCCGCCCCACTCCGGCGGCACCGGCACCTGCTCGCCCTCCGGATAGCGGTCCGCCAGCTCCGCGTACATCCGGTCCAGTTCCGCCCGCGACGCCACCGCCGACGACTGCTCGCTCGCCCACGCGCCCAGCTGCGAGCCGTGCGGCCGGGTGCGGAAGTACGCGACGGTCTCGTCCCGGCCGGTACGCTCCGCCGTCCCCGCGACGATCACCTGGCGGGCGACGGGGTGCCAGGGGAAGAGCAGCGACACGTGCGGGTTGGCGGCCAGCTCCCGGCCCTTGCGCGAACCGTAGTTGGTGTAGAAGACGAACCCCCGTTCGTCCACGTGCTTCAGCAGCACGGTGCGGGAGCTGGGCCGGCCCTCCGCGTCGGCGGTGGAGACGACCATCGCGTTGGGCTCGTGCAGTCCGCTCTCCGCGGCCTGCCGGAACCAGCGGCCGAACTGCTCGAAGGGGTCGGCGGCGAGCGAGTCCTCCGGGAGTCCCGCGGCGCGGTAGTGCGCGCGCATGGCGGCAGGGTCGAGGGAGTCTTCGGTGTCAACGTCAACGTGTCGCACCCGCATATCTTGCAGTATGAGCGGCTGCCGCGGGGCGGGAGTCTGCCCGCTCGACGCACCCCGTAACCCTCCGGACCGGGATCCGTGGAGTGTGCCCCATCTCACGCCCGGCCGCATGTGCCTGACCCGACAGAATCGGTCGTTCCACCACTGTGGAAAGCCCACACCCACGACTATGGTGGCCCGGAACGCACGGCCCCGGACCGCGAGCGATGGCGCCGCGGAGCCTCGCCGGCGCACCCCCCGCACCGCACCCGCCCCGGGGCTGACCCGCCCGCCGCTGCACACCCCCGCCGCAGCGCACCGCAACCCAGTGAGGGAGCCGCCTGATGTCCGACTTCGTACCCGGGCTTGAGGGAGTAGTCGCCTTCGAGACGGAGATCGCCGAGCCCGACAAGGAGGGCGGCGCGCTCCGCTATCGCGGTGTGGACATCGAGGACCTGGTGGGCCACGTGTCGTTCGGCAACGTCTGGGGTCTTCTGGTCGACGGCGCGTTCAAACCCGGGCTGCCGCCCGCGGAGCCCTTCCCCATCCCCGTGCACTCCGGCGACATCCGCGTGGACGTGCAGTCCGCGCTCGCGATGCTCGCGCCGGTCTGGGGGCTGCGCCCGCTGCTCGACATCGACGAGGCGCGCGCCCGCGAGGACCTGGCGCGGGCGGCCGTCATGGCGCTGTCGTACGTCGCGCAGTCCGCCCGCGGGCAGGGGCTGCCGATGGTGCCGCAGCGCGAGATCGACAAGGCGCGCTCGGTCGTCGAGCGGTTCATGATCCGCTGGCGCGGCGAGCCCGACCCCAAGCACGTCGCCGCCGTCGACGCCTACTGGACCTCCGCCGCCGAGCACGGCATGAACGCCTCCACCTTCACCGCCCGCGTCATCGCCTCGACCGGCGCCGACGTCGCCGCGGCGCTGTCCGGCGCGGTGGGCGCCATGTCCGGGCCGCTGCACGGGGGCGCGCCGTCGCGGGTGCTCGGCATGATCGAGGAGATCGAGCGCACCGGCGACGCCGAGAGCTACGTGAAGCGGGCGCTGGACGACGGCGAGCGGCTGATGGGCTTCGGCCACCGGGTGTACCGGGCGGAGGACCCGCGGGCGCGGGTGCTGCGGCGGACGGCGAAGCAGCTGGGCGCGCCGCGGTACGAGGTCGCCGAGGCGCTGGAGAAGGCGGCGCTGGCGGAGCTGCGGGCGCGGCGGCCGGACCGGGTGCTGGAGACGAACGTCGAGTTCTGGGCGGCGATCGTGCTGGACTTCGCGGAGGTTCCGGCGCACATGTTCACGTCGATGTTCACGTGCGCGCGGACGGCGGGGTGGTCGGCGCACATCCTGGAGCAGAAGCGGACGGGGCGGCTGGTGCGGCCGTCGGCGCGGTACGTGGGCCCGGGGTCGCGGTCGCCGCAGGAGGTCGAGGGCCACGCGGAGGCGGGCGGCGCGGGCTGAGTCCTCGCGGGGCGGCGTGGCGGCAGGGCGCGGCTGGCGGCGGACCCGGGGC
>NZ_BAAAPF010000238.1:0-7227 GCF_039531005.1 Streptomyces synnematoformans | reverse complement strand
GGGCGCTGATGTCAGCGGGGAGACCTACCCTTGGGCGGGAGTGCGGGGAACGTCGTGAGTCCTCGCGGGGCGGCGTGGCGGCAGGGCGCGGCTGGCGGCGGACCCGGGGCGGGCGGCGGCCGGGGAGTCGGTGGGAGCCCGGGTCCCGGCGGGGGCGCTGATGTCAGCGGGGAGACCTACCCTTGGGCGGGAGTGCGGGGAACGTCGGGGGTCTTCGCGGCGGCGGGTCAGCGGGTGTGCGCCAGCGCCGCCGTCAGCAGGTGCGACCACTGCTGCACCACGCGGTCGCGGCGGGCGCTGTCGTCCGTGAGCAGGGTCGCCAGGCCGAGGCCCCGGGCCATGTCGAGGAAGCCCTGCACCGTCTCCCGTACGCCCGGCACCGACTCGTCGGCGCCGAGCAGCGCCACCGTCATGCGGTGGGCCTCGCGGCCGACGCGGGCCTCCAGCGCGGCGACGCGGGGGCGGAGCTGCTCCTCGTTGGCGGCGGCGACCCAGAGCTGGAGCGCGGCGCGGAACAGCGGACCGGTGTAGAGGTCGACGATGCCGCGCACGACGGCGGCGGTCGCGTCGGCTCGTACGGGACCCGCCCCGCCGCCTGGTACGAGATCCGCGGTGCCCGCCGACGGCGCCCCCCGCGGCGGCAGCGCCCGCAGCGCCGCCGAGCGCTCCGCCGCCACGTGCTCCACCGCCGCCGTGAACAGGTCCTCCCGGGTCGGGAAGTGGTGCTGCGCCGCCCCGCGCGAGACGCCCGCCCGCTCGGCGACCACGCTGACCGTGCTCCCGCCCCACCCCAGCTCCGCCAGGCACGCGACCGCCGCCTCCAGCAGCCGCTGCCGCGTCGCCCGGCTGCGGTCCTGCCGCGGGTCCCGCCCCCGTGGCTGCCGCGGGGCGTCCGTCAGCGGAACCACTTCGGCTCCCGGCGCTCCAGGAACGCCGTCATCCCCTCGCGGGCCTCGGGGGACGCGAACAGCGCCGCCGACAGCTCCGCGAACGGCTCCGTGTCGCGGTCGAAGGTGCGCAGCACCTCGCCCGTGACCAGCCGCTTCGACGCCGCCAGCCCCTGCGGCGACGCCGCCCGCAGCCCGTCGAGCACGGGCGTCAGCAGCGCGTCCACGTCGTCGCCGGCCAGCGTGACCAGCCCGATACGGGCCGCCTCCTCCGGGCCGAAGCGCTCGCCGGTGAGGTAGTAGCGGGCGGCCGCGCGGGCGTCGAGGCGCGGCAGCAGCGGCATCGAGACCACCGCCGGCGCGAGGCCGAGCCGCGCCTCGGTGAAGGCGAACGTCGCGCCCGTGCCCGCCGCCGCGATGTCGCAGGCGCCGAGGAGCCCCAGCCCCCCGGCCCGTACGTGGCCGGTGACCCGGGCGACGACGGGCTTCGGGCACTCCACGACCGCCCGCAGCAGCCGCGCCAGCGCCAGCGGCCCGTCCGTGGCCGCGGCCGGGCCGCCGGACGAGCCGCCGGACGGGCCACCGGACGGGCCGGCGGACGTACCGCCGGACGGGCCGGCCGCGGCGCCGGTGGCCTCGCTGAGGTCGGCGCCCGCGCAGAAGGTGTTGCCGGTGTGGGTGAGCAGGACTCCCCGTACGTCCTCGTCCTCCGCGGCCTCCGCGAGCCCGGCGTGCAGCTCGGCCATGAGGCGGGTGGACAGCGCGTTGCGGTTGTGCGGGGAGTCGAGGGTGAGGGTGGTGACGCCGCGGTCGTCGCGCGCGATCCGGACGAGGGGCGCGTCGGCGGCGGCCGCGTCGGCGGGTGCGTCGGTCATGGCGTGGGGGTGCTCCTTCGGTACGTCTGCGTTCTCAGTACGACTTGGGCAGGCCCAGCGTCTGGTGCGACACGTAGTTGAGGATCATCTCCCGGCTGACCGGGGCGATCCTGGCCACGCGGGACGCGGTGAGCATCTGCGCAAGACCGTACTCCGTGCTGAGGCCGTTGCCGCCCAGCGTGTGCACGGCCTGGTCGACGGCCTTCGCCGCCGCCTCGGCCGCCGCGTACTTCGCCATGTTCGCCGCCTCGCCCGCGGCTGCTGCCAGTTCGTCGGCACCACCCGCGTCGTACAGCGCGGCCGCCTTCTGCGTCATCAGCCGCGCCAGCTCCAGCTCGATGTGCGCCTGCGCGAGCGGATGCGCGACGGCCTGGTGCACCCCGATGGGGCCGCCCTTCCACACCTGGCGGGTACGGGCGTACTCGACGGCCTGCGCCACCGCCTGCCGGCCCAGGCCGAGCGCGAACGCGGCGGTCATGATGCGCTCGGGGTTGAGGCCGGCGAAGAGCTGGAGCAGACCGGCGTCCTCGTCGCCGACGAGGGCGTCCGCCGGCAGCCGCACGTCGTCGAGGACTAGCTCGAACTGCTTCTCCGGGGCGTGCAGCTCCATCGGGATCTGCGTGCGCTGGAAGCCCTCGGCGTCGCGCGGGACGATGAACAGGCAGGGCTTCAGCTTGCCGGTGCGGGCGTCCTCGGTGCGGCCCACGACGAGCGTGGCGTCGGCGATGTCGACGCCGGAGATGAACACCTTGCGGCCGGTCAGCACCCAGTCGCCGCCGTCGCGGCGGGCGGTGGTGGTGATGCGGTGGGAGTTGGAGCCGGCGTCGGGCTCGGTGATGCCGAAGGCCATCTTGCGCGTGCCGTCGGCGAGCCCGGGGAGCCAGCGCCGCTTCTGCTCCCCGGTGCCGAAGCGGGCGATGACGGTGCCGCAGATCGCGGGCGACACGACGAGCATGAGCAGCGGGCTGCCGGCGGCGCCCAGTTCTTCCAGCACGATCGCCAGCTCCGCGATGCCGCCGCCCCCGCCGCCGTACTCCTCGGGGAGGTTGACGCCGAGGTAGCCGGCCTTGCCGGCCTCGGCCCACAGCTCGTCGGTGTGCCGGCCGTCGCGGACGGCGGAGGTGAAGTAGTCGCGGCCGTAGCGGGCGCCGAGCGCGGCGACGGCGGCGCGGAGGTCGCGGTGCTCCTGGGGGTCGAGGACGGCACTGGTCATGGCCGGGGGCCTTCCTGGTCGCGGGGCGGGGTGTGGGGCGGGGTTGCCTCGGCTTGTTCGGCTTGTTCGGCTTGTTCGGCTTCTTCGGCTTCTTCGGCTTCTTCGGCTGGGCCGGCTGCATCCACCACGGCGAGAAGCGCGCCGACCTCCACCTGGCGGCCGGGGGCGGCGTGCAGGGCGGTCAGCACGCCGGTGGCGGGGGCGGCTACCTCGTGCTCCATCTTCATCGCCTCCAGCCAGAGGAGCGGCTGGCCCCGCTGTACGGACCGGCCCGGGGCCACCCCGTCGGCGAGCCGGACGACGGTGCCGGGCATGGGGGCGAGCAGCGACCCGGCCGGGGTGTCGGCGCGCGGGTCGGGGAAGCGGGGCAGGGGGCGCAGGGCGTACGAGCCGTGCGGGCCGTCGACGTAGGCGGTCGGCTCCGGGACACCGGGGCCGGAGGCGTAGGCGGCGACGTCGAAGGCGCGGGTGACGCCCTCGACGTCGAGCACCACGCGCCCGGGCGCGGCGGCGAGCACGCGCACGCCGGGCAGGTCGTCGGCGTGGACGCCGTCGCGGGTGCGGCGGTAGCGGACCTCGACGTCGACGCCGCCGGGTTCGGCCCGGTACGTCTTCGCCTGCGGCTGCGACGGCACGTTGCGCCACCCCCCGAACCGCGCGGGCAGCACGGCGCCGGGTGTCCCGCGCCGCGCGGCGGCGTCGGCGAGGGCGGCGGCGAGGGCGGCGAGTCGGAGGGGGGTTGGTGCGGTGGTCCCGTCGCCGGGTGGGCGGGTGAGCGCCGGGAGGTGACGGTCGTAGAAGGACGTCGTCATCTCCGCGCGGACGAACTCGCCGTGCTCCAGCGATCGCACCAGCAGGTCCCGGTTCGTCACCGGGCCGTGGATCCGGGCGCGGCGCAGTGCCGTGGCCAGGCGGCGGGTCGCTTCCGCGCGGGTGGGGGCGTGGACGATGACCTTGGCGAGGAGGGCGTCGTAGTACGGGGTGACGGTGTCGCCGGCGGTGTAGCCGGTGTCGAGGCGGAGGGTGGGGGGTTCCCCGATCCCTCCCCTTCCCGAAACCGGGGCTCCGCCCCGGCCCCCGCCGGGGCTGCGCCCCCGGACCCCCGCGGCATGCGGCGCACCGCCGCCCCCGGCGACGTGGCCGGTACCCCCACCTCCCGAAACCGGGGCTCCGCCCCCGACCCCGCCGGGGCTGCGCCCCCGGACCCCCGCGGCGTACGGCACATCGCCGCCCCCGGCCGTCGCGGCCGGGAGCGTCAGGCGGTGCAGCTCGCCCGTCTGCGGGGTGAAGTCCGACACCGGGTCCTCCGCGTACAGGCGGGCCTCCACCGCGTGGCCCGCCGGGTGCGGCGGGTCCGGCGGCAGCGGCGCGCCCTCCGCTACCCGCAACTGCAGCGCGACGAGGTCCACCCCGTACACCGCCTCCGTCACCGGGTGCTCCACCTGCAGCCGCGTGTTCATCTCCAGGAACTGCGCCCGCCCGTCCGGCGCCAGCAGGAACTCGACCGTCCCCGCGCCCACGTACCCGATCGCCCGCGCCGCCCGTACCGCCGTCTCCTCCAGCGACGCGGCGGCCCCCGCCGGCAGCCCCGGCGCCGGGGCCTCCTCGATCACCTTCTGGTGCCGGCGCTGCAGCGAGCAGTCGCGGGTGCCCAGCGCCCACACGCCGCCGTGCGCGTCCGCGAGCACCTGCACCTCCACGTGCCGCCCGCCCTCGACGTACGGCTCGACGAACACCTCGCCGTCCCCGAACGCCGCCTCCGCCTCCGCCGACGCCGCCGCCAGCGCGGCGTCCAGCGCGGCGAGTTCGCGTACGACCCGCATGCCGCGCCCGCCGCCGCCCGCCGCGGCCTTGACCAGCAGCGGCAGGTCGTCCTCCACGGCCTTCGCCGGGTCGAAGGGCGCGAGGCCCATCAGCTCCTTCGCCCGCGTCTTGGACGCCATCGCCTCGATCGCCGCCGGCGGCGGTCCGACCCACGTCAGCCCGGCCGCGGCCACGGCGCGGGCGAACTCCGCACTCTCGGAGAGGAACCCGTAGCCGGGGTGCACCGCGTCGGCGCCGGCGGAGACCGCCGCCGCCACCAGCAGGTCGGCGCGCAGGTACGTGTCCGCCGGCACGTTGCCCGGCAGCCGTACCGCCGCGCCGCCGGCGGCCAGCGCGGTCCGTACGTGCAGCGCGTCCGCGTCGGCGTCGGAGTGCGCGGCGACGGGCGTGACGCCCAGTTCTGCGCAGGTGCGGAAGACGCGGCAGGCGATCTCGCCGCGGTTGGCGACGAGGAGGGTGCGGATCATGGGAGTGCGGTCCTCCGTCGTCGAAGCCGATGGCACGCTCATAGCCGGAACACCCCGTACCCGTCGTGCACCCCGGCGTACGGCGCCGTGTGGATCGCCGACAGGCAGATCCCCAGCACCGTCCGGGTGTCCCGCGGGTCGATGACCCCGTCGTCGTACAGCCGCCCGGACAGGAACACCGGCAGCGACTCCGCCTCGATCTGCTGCTCCACCATCGCGCGCAGCGCCGCGTCGCCGTCCTCGTCGTACGGCGTGCCCTTCGCCTCCGCCGACGCCCGCGCGACGATCGACAGCACGCCCGCGAGCTGCTGCGGGCCCATGACCGCCGACTTGGCGCTGGGCCAGGCGAAGAGGAACCGCGGGTCGTAGGCGCGGCCGCACATGCCGTAGTGGCCGGCGCCGTAGCTGGCGCCCATGAGCACCGACAGGTGCGGTACGCGGGAGTTGGAGACGGCGTTGATCATCTGGGCGCCGTGCTTGATGATGCCGCCCTGCTCGTAGTCCTTGCCGACCATGTAGCCGGTGGTGTTGTGCAGGAAGACCAGCGGGATGTCGCGCTGGTTGGCGAGCTGGATGAACTGCGCGGCCTTCTGCGACTCCGCGCTGAACAGCACGCCGCGCGCGTTGGCGAGGATCCCGACGGGGTAGCCGTGCAGCCGGGCCCAGCCGGTGGCCAGGCTCGTCCCGTACAGCGGCTTGAACTCGTCGAAGTCCGAGCCGTCCACGACCCGCGCGATGACCTCGCGCGGGTCGAACGGGACCTTCAGGTCGCCCGGCACGACGCCCAGCAGCTCGTCCTCCGGGTACGCGGGCGGGGCGGCCGGCGGCGGGTCGGGGTGGGCCTTGCGCCAGTCGAGGCGGGCGACGACGCGGCGGGCGGTGTGCAGGGCGTCCGGCTCGTCGACGGCGTGGTAGTCGGCGAGGCCGGAGGTGCGGGCGTGCATGTCGGCGCCGCCCAGGGACTCGTCGTCGCTCTCCTCGCCGGTGGCCATCTTCACCAGCGGCGGGCCGCCGAGGAACACCTTCGCCCGCTCCTTGACCATGATCACGTGGTCGCTCATGCCCGGCACGTACGCGCCGCCCGCCGTGGAGTTGCCGAAGACGACGGCGACCGTGGGGATGCCGGCGGCCGACGAGCGGGTGAGGAACTTGAACAGCGCCCCGCCCGGGATGAAGATCTCCTTCTGCGACGGCAGGTCGGCGCCGCCGGACTCCACCAGGTGGATCGACGGCAGCCGGTTGGCGAGGCTGATCTCGTGGGCGCGGAACGCCTTCTTCAGCGTCCAGGGGTTGGACGCGCCGCCGCGCACGGTCGGGTCGTTGGCTGTGATCAGGCACTCGACGCCGGAGACGACGCCGATGCCGGTGACGAGCGAGGCGCCCACCGTGTATGCGGGGGAGTCGGAGCCCCAGCCGGCCAGCGGGCTCAGCTCCAGGAACGGGGTGTCGGGGTCGAGGAGCAGCTCGACGCGCTCGCGCGCGAGCAGCTTGCCGCGGGCGCGGTGCCGGGCCACGTACTTCTCGCCGCCGCCGGCCACGGCCTTGGCGTGCTCGGCGTCGAGGCCGGCGAGCTTGTCGAGCATCGCGGCGCGGCGGGCGGCGTACTCGGCGCCCGCGGTGTCCAGCGACGAGGCCAGCACGGTCACAGCAGCTCCTCGGGTATGTCGACGTGCCGGGCGCGCAGCCACTCGCCGAGCGCCTTGGCCTGCGGGTCGAAGCGGGCCTGGGAGGCGACGCCCTCGCCGAGGAGGCCGTCGACGGTGAAGTTGAGCGCGCGGAGGTTCGGCAGGACGTGCCGTACGACGGGGAGGGCGGCGGTCTCCGGGAGGAGTGCGCGGAAGCGCTCGGCGGTGAGGGTGTGGGCCAGCCAGCGCCAGGCGGCCGTGCCGAGGGCGGGCCGGGCCCAGACGCCGACGTTGGCGCTGCCGCCCTTGTCGCCGCCGCGCGCGCCGGCGACGGCG
>NZ_BAAAPF010000237.1:0-11197 GCF_039531005.1 Streptomyces synnematoformans | reverse complement strand
GGTCGCCCCCGGCCGCCGCCCCGGGAGCCGCGGGCGGCGGCGGGAGCGGCTGCTCCGGACGCCGCGCCGAGCGCGGCCGCCGCGCCCCCGGTCGCCAGGAACGTACGCCGCGACCATGGTGATGCCATCTGTGCCTCCTGGGCTGTGTGTGGTGGCCGCCGGTCAGGTGCGCAACGGCCCGGCTCCGCGCGCCCTGCCGCTACGGCGCCCGGCTGAGCCCCTCCCACCGGACGTGCCACGTCCCGTCCGCGGGGAAGCCCGGCGCGTCGCCCTCGGCGCCGTCCCAGCCGGCCACCATCATGGCCACCGCGTACAGCAGACCTCCCGGTCCGGGGAAGTACGGCGTGGGGACCCGGGTGCCGCCTACGGGGTAGCCGGCGTCGTCGAAGGCGAGGTTCTCGTGCAGCAGGAAGTCCACCGCGCGCCCGGGTTCGCCGATCCGCGCGGCGTTCATGGCCAGCATCGGGAAGTCCCAGCCCCACGCCTGGTCCCACGCCCAGTGGTCCCAGACCTTGCGGGCCGTGGCGCGCGCGGTGTCCACGTCGGCGCCGTCGCCCGGCAGCCAGCCGTAGACGCCGGTCACCGCCGGGTGGTCGTTGACGTAGTCGGTCCACATGTTCTCGGCGCGCTCGTGGGCGACGTACAGCCCGTCCCGTACGGGAAGCTCCGCCAGGCCGCGGCGCACGGCCTCCCACCGCGGCTCGGGCGGCAGCCCGAGGCGCCGCCGCCACTCGGCCGCCAGCCGCAGGCCGAAGCGCCAGTACGACAGCTCGAAGGCGCCGTTGACCGTGTCCCTGGGGTCGCTGTTCTCGGAGACCAGGTGCAGCGGCGGGCCGAGCACGTAACGGCCCGGCTCCTCCCGGTGGGCGTAGGAGGCCATGAAGTCGGCGGTGGCGAAGACGACCTCCCGCCACCTGCGCAGGGTCCGGCGGCGCGGGTGGGCCCGGTAGTCCAGCTCGGCGAGGAAGACGGGGTGGGGCTGCTGCCAGATCAGCAGCGCGTTGATCTCGCCGGGTCCCGCGCGCCCGCCGGGGTCGGTCATCTTCGGCCAGCGGGCGCCGCGGTAGCCCTGCTCGGCGGCCCGCTGCCGGGAGGAGTCCAGGAAGCCGCGGTAGACGTCCAGGCTGGGCCGGAGCAGCGGCCAGCGGTTCCACAGCGCGTAGTGGGCGCCGTGCCACCAGTACATCTCCATGTGGAACTTGCCGTACCAGCCGTTGTTCACCAGCCCGGACTCCTGCGGCGGGCTGCCCCCGGCCTCGTTGACGGCCATCAGGTACTGGCTCACCACGATCCTGCGCTCCAGCTCCCGCCACCGCGCGTCGGTGCTCCGCGAGAGGTCGACCACGCCGCCGGAGTCCCAGAACCGCGGCCAGGCCCGGGCACCGGCGTCGGCGACGGCCCCCGCGGCGGGCACCTGGGCGGCCTGCCGGGGGGCGAACAGGCAGGTCAGCTCGATGCGTTCGGACCGCCGTCCGCCGTGGCGGCGGTCGCCGAGCAGCAGGTAGCGGTGCGGCCGGCCGGGGACGGGCGACGGCGCCCCGGCGCCCGCCCAGGCGAGCCCCACGTGGTAGGCGGCGTCATCCAGCGTGTGGGCGATGTCCGCCCGCCCGCGGCCGAGGGTCCGCAGCCGGGTGGTGTGCGCCCCGGGGCGGTCCCACACGCCCACGTAGGGCGCGGAGAACTTGTCCTTGCCGCTGGCGTAGGGGAAGTCGAGGAAGACGCCCAGCCGCCCTTCGGCCACCAGCGGGGAGTCGATCTGCACGGCCACCGCGTCCAGGTCGGGGCAGCAGCTCGTCACCACCGACACCTCGCGGCCCTCCAGGGTGAAGCGGCTGCGCAGGATGCCGGTCCACAGGTCCAGCTCCTGACGCCGGTCCCGCAGGTCGGCCTCGGCCGCCTCGGTGCCGTCGGCGCGCAGCAGCCGCAGCCCGATGCGGGCGAGGTTCATCCGGTTCGGATTGGCCCGCAGCCACTCGGAGATCGCCGGATGGTCCGGGTCCTCGATGTCGTAGCGCACCGGCCGGCCGTGCGTGTCCCACACCTGCCCCCGGTAGTCGGCCGGGGTCTCCCCGGGCGGCAGCGGGTCGGTGTGCCAGCCCCAGTGGGACATGGTGGCGAAGGGCCGGAACGTCTGCAGACCGGTGATGTCCGCGCCGAACGCGAACTGCCCGTTGCCGACCTGCAGGGGTGTCTCCGGGTTGCCGGCGGTACGGATCACGGGATGCCGGGCGACGACGGCTCGGCGGTCGATCCGGCCGGGTCCGCGCCCCGGCGGGCGGGCGGCGGCGTCACCGATCCGCCAGCCGGCGACGACCGCGGCCGCGGCGCCGGTGACGCTGGTGCGTACGAAGGTCCGACGGTCGACTGCCATACATGCGCTCCCGGGGACGGAGTCATGTCGGAGGAAACGCTCGCTGAAACGTTTCGACGAGGACGGTAACAGCCGGGTAGCCGACCAACAATCCCTGCGGCAGGAGGTCTTGCGCGGAGGGGTCCGTTGCTCGCGGTTGGGGTGGTGGGAGTCGCCTCACGGCAGGCTCCAGGCTCACGGGCACTTTGTGAAACGATACAAGCAAACGCTTTCTCTCCCGCCTTCCCCCGGCCGGCCACCACCCGGCGCCTGGGCCGGATATGCGGTGCGCCGCCCGGCCCGCGGGACGCAGGATGGTCCGCATGACTCTGGCCACGCCCACTCTGCACACCGCCCGCCTGCGCCTGCGCCCCTTCACCGACGCCGACGCGAATTTCCTCTTCGCGCTGCACGGCAACGCCCACGTGATGCGCTACTGGGACTCCCCGCCGTGGCACGAACGGGCCCGCGCCGCCCGCTTCCTCGCGATGTGCCGGAAGATGGCGGACGAAGGCACCGGGGCACGGGTGGCCATCGACCGTGCTTCCGACGGGGCCTTCGTCGGCTGGTGTGCCCTGACCGAATGGAACCCGGACTACCGCAGCGCGTCGTTGGGGTACTGCCTCGACGAGCCGATGTGGGGCCACGGCTACGCGACGGAAGCCGCGCACGCCTTGCTGAGGTGGGCGTTCGACACCCTGGATCTGAATCGGGTCCAGGCCGAGGCCGATACGCGCAACGACGCGTCCGCCCGGGTCCTGGAGAAAGTCGGATTCGTGCGTGAGGGGACGTTGCGCGAAGACTGCGTCGTGAACGGCCAGGTATCGGACTCGTGGGTGTTCGGGCTGCTCAGGCGCGAGTGGCGGCCCTTCCCACACTAGGTTTTCCGCCCCGTGAAAGCACGGTTGCGCCCGCTACCCCAGACATTTAACGTCTCATCCGCCTGACCCGAGTACACAGTCCCGGTGTCCCGTGATCCGGCCCTTTATCGGCAAGCCACACCAGCGAGAAGGAGGAACACGATCATGCAACGCAGCAGCACCGGGACCGCGATGCCCGCGGGCTCCGCGGCCGGCCGCCGGGCCCGACCCCGTACCCGAAGCGGGGCGGGCAGGCTCGGCGCCTCCGCGCTCGCCGCCGTCCTCAGCGTCCTCATGGCGGTCGTCGCGATGCAACCCGCGGCCGCCCAGGAGGACTACCAGCGGGGCCCGGACCCCACCGTGGAGAGCGTCAGGGCCCAGCGCGGCACGTTCGCCACCGAGGAGATCAGCGTCGGGCCCGGCCACGGCTTCAACGGCGGGAAGATCTACTACCCCACCGACACCAGCCTCGGCACCTGGGGTGCCGTCGCTGTCGTGCCCGGCTACACCGCGAGCTGGGACGCCGAAGGCGCCTGGATGGGGCACTGGATCGCGTCCTTCGGGTTCGTCGTCATCGGCATCGACACCAACAGCCCCACCGACTGGGACGACGCCCGCGGCCGGCAACTGCTGGCCGCGCTGGACTACCTCACCCGGGAAAGCCCCGTCCGCGACCGCGTCGACGCCGGTCGGCTCGGCGTGATGGGCCACTCCATGGGCGGCGGCGGCGCCATCCACGCGGCCACCCAGCGGCCGGACCTCCAGGCCGCGGTCCCGTTCGCGCCCGCCTCGTTCTCGCAGGACGCGTCCAACCTCCAGGTCCCGACGATGATCATGGGCGCGCAGGACGACACCGTCATCACCCCGGGCGCCCTCGACCAGCTCTACGCCACGCTGCCGGCCGGCACCCCCGGCGCGTACGTCCAGCTCAGCGGCGGCGGCCACGGGTTCCCCGTGTGGGGGAACGTGAACGTCACGCGCCTGACGATCCCGTGGCTGAAGGTCTTCATCGACAACGACACCCGCTACACCCGGTTCTTCTGCCCGCAGATGGCGGACACCAGCGGCGTCGCCCGGTACCAGCACAAGTGCCCCTACGAGCCGGCGGTCCGGTAGCCCCACGGGCTGCGGCGCCCGCGCGCGCGTAACTGCCCTGACCGGGGCGCGAGTCCCGGTCAGGGCCAGGCCGCGGCCGCCCGCCGGGGAGGGGGTGCCGGTCCGCTGCCGCCGCCGGCGGCTCGTGGTCAGGTGAGCCGGACGAGTACGCAGGCCGGGCCCGGGCCCGGCGCCACGGTCAGCTCGGCGCGGTCCGCATCCCAGTCGGCCCTGACCGTCGCGCCCTCGGCCGCCGCGGCCGGGTACAGGACCTCGGCCCGTACGAGCCGGGCGGCCGGGTACGGCACGGACAGGGTGCGTACCGCGTCGCCGGCGGCGTCGCCCCTGCGCCACACCGACACGTACACCGGGCCGTTCCGCCCGTCGCCGGGGCGCAGGCCCAGCGCCAGCCAGTCGTCCGTCCAGCCCGGCAGGCCGAGCGGCCAGAACGGCACGGACCGCGGCAGGTCGCCGCGTATCTCCCGGTAGACCGCCACCGCGGCCCGCACCTGGGCGAACTGGTGCGGCGCCATGCGGTCCAGGTGGCCGGAGAGGTGGATACGGCCCAGCAGGGCGCCGCCGAGGGTGAGGAGGTTCTCGGCGTCGCTGAACTCCGGCTGCGGGTAGGCCCACACGGCACTCTGCTCCGGCGGTACGGCGGTGGGGGCGGCGGCGGCGATCGGCGGGTAGCGGAGCGGGTCCTGCTGGTCGCTGGTGGACTGCACCTGGGTGACGGCGAGCGTGGCGCCGTCCATGCGCATCCCGCCGGACGCGCAGTTCTCGATCACCAGGCCCGGGTGGCGGTCCTGCACCTCGGCCAGCCACTCCAGGTACGCGCGGGCGTGGCCGAGCAGTCCGCCGCCGGGCGACAGGTCGCCGGGGCCGGTGGTCCCCGGGGCGATCGTGATGTTGTAGTCGAGCTTGAGGTAGCGCACGCCCCAGTCGCCGACGATGCGGTCGACCGTCTTGTCGAGGTGCGCGCGGGCCGCCGGGTGGCGCAGGTCGAGCTGGTGGCGGCCCTGTTCCTCGATCCGTATGCCGTCGCGCTGGAAGAAGGCGTCGTCGGGCAGCGCGGCCGCGACCGGGCTGCGCACCCCGACCACCTCGGGCTCCAGCCACAGCCCCGCCGCCATGCCGCGCTCGCGGATGCGGTCGAGGACGGCCCGGATGCCGTCGGGGAAGCGGCGCCGCGACGGCTGCCACTCCCCCACGCCGTCCCACCAGCTGCGGGTGTCGTCGTACCAGCCGGCGTCGATGCAGAAGCACTCGGCGCCGGCCGCGGCGGCGGCGTCGATGAGCGGCTCCAGACGCTCCGCCGTCGGGTCGCCCATCAGGGTGTTCATGTAGTCGTTGAAGACCACCGGCAGCGTCGAGTGGTCCGGGTGCGGGCGGCGGACGGCACGCCGGTACGCGGTGAGCGCGGCCAGCGCGTCGTCGAAGCCGGAGCCGAGGGCCAGGGCGACGGGGACGGTGACGAACTCCTCGCCCGGGTCGAGCCGCACGCGCCACTGGTGCTCGGCGTCGGTGGGGCCGCCCAGCGACAGGTACGTGCCGCCCGCGAACTCGCCGGCGTCCCAGCACCAGCCGGCCGGGGACTCGACCTGCCACACCCAGGCCCGGCCGCTCTCCTCGGCGCCGCCCTCCTCGACGAGCGCACCCATGGGCAGGTGGCCGTCGCTGGGCCAGCTGCCGCGCCCGGCGAGGACGAGGGCGGCCCGGCTGTCGTGCTCATGAGCGGCGAGGCTGACGTCGGCGACCGCGTCGCGCAGCGGCTCGGTGTACCACCGGCACTCCGCGAGCCAGTCGTTGCGGGCGCGCAGCGCGGTCAGCCGGTCGGGGACGGGGAGGGCACCGAGGAGCAGGCTGCTGACGGACTGGACGACCACCGGCGCCCGGCCGTCGTTGCGCAGCCGGACCCGGGAGCGGAGCACGCCGACGCCGTCGGGCGAGGAGTACTCGACGGAGGCCGTCAACGCGAGGGCCGGGTCGTGGAGTTCGACGGTGAGCAGGTGCCAGGCGCCGTCCCGGGCCACGGTGTGCCGCCGGTGGCGAAGCCGTGCGCCCAGGGCCGTACCGGTGAAGCGGGGGCCCGACCAGGCGGCGCCGTGGCCGACGGCGGAGAGGTCGACGAGGGGGAGGGCCGCCGCGAGGCCCGTGCCGTGGGCCGCCCCCGCCCCGCCCAGCCCGGCCAGCCGCGGCACGCCGTCAGGGCCGCTGTCGAACTCGGCGGTCAGCGCCGCGTGGCCCCACGTCAGCTTCTCCAACGTCTTCCCCTCCGGTCCTGACGGGAGTCCGTCCGGAACCGGCCACGAGCCTCACCGGACGGGCGGCGTCCGTCGTGCGAATCCGCGTCACGGCCTCTTGACGGCCTCTGTGTGACCGGTCACAATCCTCGCATGAATGTGACCGGTCACACAACCCGGCCGGCGAGCATCCGGGACGTCGCCGACGCCGCGGGCGTCTCGTACCAGACGGTCTCCCGGGTCATCAACGGCCACCCGAGCGTCCGCCCGGCCACCCGGGACCGGGTGCTCACCGCCATCGAGGAGCTGGGTTTCCGCCGCAACGCGACCGCCCACGCCCTGGCCAGCGGCCGCAGCCGCATCGTGACCGTGCTCACCGCCAACACCACGCACTACGGCTACGCGTCGATCCTCCAGGGCATCGAGGAGGCCGCCCGCGCCGCCTCGTACGCGGTCGGGATCGGCGTGCTCGAATCGGCCGGCGAGGCCGCCGTCAAGGCCGAGGTGCAGCGTGCCTCGGACGCCGGCGGCGGCCTCATCGTGATCGCCTACGACCGCGCGGGCGTACGGGCCCTGGCCGCCGTCCCCGCCGGGCTCCCGGTGGTCGGCGTCGTCGAGACGCCCGCGAGCCCGCCCGGCGGGGAGAGCCCCTGGGTGTGGGCCGACGACCGCGCGGCCGCCCACGAGGCGACCCGCCACCTCCTCTCCCTCGGCCACGACACCGTGCACTACGTCGCCATCCCCTCCAGCACCCGCCGCACCAGCGCCCGCACCGCCGGCTGGCGGCAGGCGCTCAGGGAGGCCGGGGCCGCCGAGCCCCGGCCGCTGCAGGGGTCCTGGGGCCCGGCGGGCGGGTACGCCGCGGGCCGCAGGCTCGCCCGGGACCCGGCGGCCACCGCGATCCTGTGTGGCAACGACGACCTGGCCCTCGGGGTCATGCGCGCCCTGCACGAGGCGGGTCGCGCGATCCCGGACGAGGTGAGCGTGGCCGGCTTCGACGACTCCCCGCTCGCGGCGTACCTGACCCCGTCGCTCACCACCGTGCGGCTGGACTTCACCGGGCTCGGGCGGGCCGCCTTCGGCCTGCTGCACGGCGTGCTGGAGGAGTCCGCGACGGTGGCGCCGCACCCGGTGTCGGCGCCCGAGCTGGTGGCGCGGGAGAGCTCCGGCCCGCGGCAGCACCCCCCGCGACACACCCCGCGACAGCATCCAGGCGCCGTCCCCCCGACCTGACCGACCGTCCGACACGCAGCGAGGCAGAGCCGTGACGAAGAGACTCCTCCCAGCCCTGGCACTCATAGCCGCCGCCGTCCTGACCGCCTCCGCGTGCAGCGACCCCAGCGCGGGCGGCGGCGCGGACGACACCGCCGCGGGCCCCGAGGTGGACCCGACCGCCCGCCTGGAGGGCGTCGAACTGACCATGTGGACCGCGCAGAACACCGTCAACGCGCCCGAGCAGGTCGTCGACGCCTTCGAGAAGGCCACCGGAGCGGAGGTCTCCACCCAGGCCGTCCCCGACCTGTACGAGCAGAACGTGCCGACCAAGCTGGCCTCCGGCGACCGGCCCGACCTGATGTTCTGGCAGCCGTCCATCTCCACGCTGCCGTTCATCCGGCCCGAGCAGAACCTCCAGGTCCTCGACGGCGAGCCCTGGGTCGACGAGCTGGGCGGCACCGAGCGGTCCCTCGGCGTCATCGACGGCACCCGCTACGCCGCGATCGTCACGAGCCCCGCCATGCTGGGCGTCTACTACAACAAGGACGTCTTCCGCGAGGCCGGCATCACCGAGAAGGACCTCCCCCGGTCGTACGACGAGTTGCTGCAGCTCGGCCACCGGGTCGTCGACGAGACGGACGCGGCCGGCTTCTACGAGGCCGGCAAGGACCAGTGGCCCCTGCAGTGGCAGATGCAGGTCCAGCTCACCGACTTCGACAAGTCGTGGTGGGACCGCCTCAACCGCAACGAGGAGAAGTGGACCGACCCGGCCGTCGTGGACGCCGTCACGACGTACAAGGAAGATCTGCTCGACGCCGGGCTGGCGCAGCGGAACCACAGGACCGGCACGTTCACCGGACAGGCCGACGCCCTCTGGGCGGGTGACGCCGGCATGGTGCTGAACGTCACCTCCTTCCAGACCCAGCTGCAGGCCAAGCACACCACGGCCGAACTCGACGAGAGGATCGGCTGGTTCCCGATCGCCAACTCCTCCGCCACCGGCATGTACTCGCCCGACCAGACCAACGGCGTCGTCGCCTTCAAGACCGGCGACGAGCAGCGCGAGCAGGCCGCCCGCCAGTTCATCGCCTTCTGGCTCGGCCCGGACTACGAGGACTACATCGCCGAGATGAAGATCCCGTCCGTTCAGCCGGACGTGCCCGACCCCGCGGGGCTGCCGCAGACCGCCGTCGCGCAGGCGGAGCAGTTGCCGGACGCCATCGGCGTCTTCCAGGCGAAGGCCATCGTCGCCCCCGACACGCACATCTACCTCGCCGACATGCTCTACGGGAAGAAGACGCCGGAGCAGGTCGCCCAGGCCATCCAGGACCAGTTCGCGCAGGTGGCCAAGGCCCAGGGCGCGCCCGGCTTCTAGCCCGCCGCCGTCCGCGCACACCGCCGACCGGAGAGGACCGCGGGGGAGTTCCCATGGCGCACGCCGACACCACCGACCCCTCCGTCCCCGCGCGCCCTGCGGCGCAGGCGCGTGCGGAGACAGGCACGCGGTGGAGGAAGCAGCGGAGACAGCGGAGAGAGCAGAGACAGCGGCGGAGACAGCAGCGGCCCGTGGGGCGGCTGCCGCGCGCGGCCGTCACCCACCCCTGGTGGTTCGCGCTGCCGGCCATCGCCGTCTTCGGCGGCTTCTTCCTGCTGCCCAACCTGCTCAACTTCTTCTACCCGTTCACCGACTGGTCCGCGTACCACTCGGACGTCAGCTTCACCGGCCTCGACAACTTCCGGGCCATCGCCGACGACGGCTCGTTGCTGCGCTCGCTGCGCACCACGCTGCTCTACGCCGCCCTGGCCGCCCTCTTCCAGAACGGGTTCGGCCTGGCCCTGGCCCTGCTGCTGGAGGCCGACACCCGCTTCAACCAGTTCTTCCGCGCGGTCTTCTTCCTCCCGGTGCTCATCTCCGCGCTCGCCGTGGGCTACGTCTTCCAGGCCCTGCTGAACACCGAAGGCGCCGTCAACCAGGCGCTCGGCACGGAGATCCCGTGGCTGGGCTCCACCACCTGGACGCTGGTGATCGTCGGCCTGATCCACGGCTGGAAGTGGATGGGCCTCGCCATGCTGATCTACCTCGCCGGGCTCAAGGGCGTCCCCGGCGACATGCTCGAAGCGGCCCGGGTGGACGGCGCCGGCCCCTGGCGGACCTTCTGGGCGGTGCGCTGGCCCATGCTCGCGCCCGCCGTCACCTTCAACGTCACCACCTCGCTCATCGGCTCGATGAACACCTTCGACATCGTGCAGGCGACCACCGGCGGCGGGCCCGCCGCCAGCACCGAGGTCTTCAACATCTACATGTTCCGGATCTTCGGGCAGGGCCTGTACGGCCAGGCGTCCGCGATGAGCCTCGTGCTGTTCCTGGTGGTGGTCGCCATCGCCGTCCCGCTCGTCGTCGGGCTGCGCCGAAGGGAGCAGACGCTGTGACCGCGCCTCCCGCCCGGCCGCCGCGCGCCGCCGGCATCCGCGTCCCACCGCTGTGGCGCTACGGCCGCCCCGCCCTCGTGCTGCTGCTCGCCGCACTCGCCGTCGGCGTGCCGCTGTGGCTGGTCGCCGTCACCTCCGCCAAGCCGCAGGCCGAGGCGGTCCGGCCGAACCTCGACCTGCCGCGGCGGTGGCAGCCCGGCGGCAACTACGCGGACGCCGTGTCCCAGGGCGAGATGCTCCGCGGCTTCGTCAACTCCCTGCTGGTCGTGGTGCCCTCCGTGGCGCTCGTGCTGATCCTCGGCGCGGGCGCCGCCTGGGTGTTCGCGCGGCGCAAGTCCCGGCTGGTCACCGCGGCGTACGCGCTGACCATCAGCGGCCTGCTGCTGCCGCCCGCCGTCATCACCGTCGTCATGGAGCTGCGGCAGCTCGGCCTCGCCGGCACCAGGCCCGGCATGGTCGCCGTCTACACCGGGATGTACCTGTCCACCTCGATCTTCTTCATGACCGGCTTCGTCCGCACCATCCCGGCGGAGCTGGAGGAGGCCGCGCGTATGGACGGGGCGCGGCCGCTGCGGGTCTTCCTGCAGATCATCCTGCCGCTCCTCAGGCCCGTGATCGCCACCGCCACGATCATGGTGATGCTCTACGCCTGGAGCGACATGTTCTACGCCTTCTTCGTCCTGGGCGGCGGCGACCGGGCGACGCTGCCGCTGAACCTGTACCAGGTCGCGAGCGCCGAGCTCTACCTGAACAACTGGCACCTCGTGTTCGCGTACGTCGTGGTCATGAGCCTGCCCATGATCGCCGTGTTCCTCGTCGCCCAGCGAAAGATCGTGTCCGGCATCACCAGCGGAGCAGTCAAGTGACCGGAGGTCCAGCATGACACCCCCGCACGAACACGTTCGCACGCCCGCACCCGTCTCTCCGGGAGTCGGCCGGCGCCGCCTCCTCGCCGGCGGCGCCGCGGGGCTCGGCGCGCTCGCCGGCGCCGGGCTGGCGCCGGG
>NZ_BAAAPF010000236.1:0-11332 GCF_039531005.1 Streptomyces synnematoformans | reverse complement strand
CCGCTGAGGACGGCGGCGGCGAGGTCGCCGGGTGCGGCGCCGCCCGCGACGGCGCCGGCGGCGATGCCCCAGTCGGCGAGCGTGCGCACCAGTGCGACTTGGCAGGCCACGGTCCGTAGGTCCGCGGTGAGCGCGGCCCCGACGCCACCGTCGAGCGCGGCGGCCGGGGGCCGCAGTTCGGCCGTGCACCGGTCGAGGTGCGCGCGGAAGCCGGGGTGGGTGCCGTACAGCGCCTCGGTGACGCGCTCCGCGGTGGCCCCGGTGTCGCCGAGGAGGAAGGCGACCGGCGGTGCGGGGGTCGAGCCGCGGGCGCCGACGGCCTCGGCCGCCGCGGTCTGCCGCCGGCCGACGGCCGGCTCGGGCCCGGCGCCCGCGGCGAGTTCCGTCAGCCGGTGCGCGAGGTCGTGGCGCGAGGCGGTGACGAACGCGGCGCGGTGGGCGAAGTGCGCCCGGCGGGCGGTGGCGGTGTGGCAGAGGTCGGCGAGGGCCGCGTCGGGGTGCGTGGCCAGCCACCGGGCGTGCCGGGCGGCGGACTCGCGCAGGCCCTCCGGGTCGCGCGCGGAGAGGGCGAAGACGTGCGCGGGGCGCTCGGGCCCGGCGGCGCGCGGCACCGCGGCGTCCGGCTCGGTGAGGACGACGTGCACGTTGGTGCCGGAGAAGCCGAAGGAGCTGACGCCGGCGGTACGGGGCCGGCCGTCGCCCCGGCGCGGCCAGGTCGACGTGCGGTCGCACAGCGCCACCGGCAGCCGCTCGACGCCGAGCCGGGGGTTGGGGGTGTCCAGGTGCAGGCCGCCGGGGATCTCGCCGTGCCGCAGCGCGAGGACGGTCTTGATCAGGCCGGCCACCCCGGCGGCGGCCTCCAGGTGCCCGATGTTGGACTTGACGGCGCCGACGCGCAGCGGCTCTTCGGGGTCGCGGTCGGCGCAGAGCACGTCGGCGGCGGCGCGCACCTCGATCGGGTCGCCCAGCGAGGTGCCGGTGCCGTGCGCCTCCAGATAGTCTACGGCCCGCGGCTCGATCCCGGCCGCCGCCACCGCGTCGGCGATCAGCTCGCGCTGCGCCCGGCCGTTGGGGACGGTCAGGCCGCTGGTGCGGCCGTCGTGGTTGACGGCGGAGCCGCGGATCAGGGCGAGGACCGGGGCCCGTACGGCGGCGGCGTCCGAGGCGCGCATGAGGGCGACCATGCCGCTGCCCTCGGAGCGTACGTAGCCGTCGGCGGCCGCGTCGAAGACCTTGCATCTGCCGTCCTCGGCCAGCGCCTCCATCCGGCACAGCGCGACCATCACGGCGGGCGACATCAGCGCGCTGACCCCGCCGGCGAGGGCGGCGGTGCACTCGCCGCGGCGCAGGCTCGCGACCGCGAGGTGGACGGCGAGCAGCGACGACGAGCACGCCGTGTCCACGGCGAGGGCCGGGCCGCGCAGCCCGAAGGTGTGCGCCACGCGGCCCGCCGCGACGCTGATCGCGGAGCCGGTGGCGGTGTACGGGCCCGCGTCGCGCGGCTGCCGGGGCAGCAGGGTGTGCTCGGAGCCGGAGACGCCGACGAAGACGCCGACGCGCCGCTCGGCGGTGGTGCCCGACAGCAGCCCGCCGCTCTCCAGCGCCTGCCAGCTCGTCTCCAGCAGCAGCCGGTGCTGCGGGTCCATGTCCCGGGCCTCGGCGTCGGTGATGCCGAAGAACCCGGCGTCGAAGGCGTGGGCGCCCTCGGCGAGGAACCCGCCGCGGCGGGTGTACGAGGTGCCGGGCTCGCTCCGGTCGGACGCGTACCAGCCGTCGACGGGCCACCGGTCGTGCGGTACGTCCACGATGCCGTCGCGGCCCTCGCGCAGCAGCTCCCAGAACCGCTCCGGGCCGTCCGCGCCGCCGGGGAAGCGGCAGCCCAGGCCGACGACGGCGATGGGCTCCTCGGCCCGGGCGTGCAGCCGTTCCACCTCCTCGCGGAGGGTGCGTACGGCGTCCAGGGAACGCCTGAGCAGGGCTTTGTCCGTCATCGCGCTTCCTCTCCCGCGTGCGTCACAGCCCCAGCTCCGCCAGGACGCCCTTCAGCTCGATCTCCACCGTCGAATCGCCCTTGGCGGCGGCGCCCCTGCCGCCGGAGCCGGCACCGACGGCCGCGTCGGGCCGCGGCTCCGCGGGCCCGCCCGCCGGCGGCTCGATGCGCAACACGCGCTGCAGCTTGTCGCGTTCGGCGTGCACGACGCCGAACTCCGGCCGGGCGTGCCGCAGCGCCGCGTCGAACGCCGCCACGCCGACCTCGTTCTCCAGCGGCGTCAGCCCCAGCCGGCGGCGTACGAAGCCCTCGGTGGCCTCGTCGACGCGCATGCCGCCCGTGCGCCAGAACGGCCAGACCAGCGCGATGCTCGCGCCGGACCGCTCGCCCGCGGCACGCAGGTGCTCGCGGCCGCGGCTGAAGGCGTTCAGGAAGCGGCTGGCGAAGGCGTAGTCGACCTGGCCGGGGTTGCCGGCGAGCGCGGCCAGCGAGGAGAAGGTCATGAAGAAGTCGAGGTCGTCGCCGGCGGTGGCGGCGTCGAGGTGGACGGCGCCGTCCACCTTGCCCGCGAGCACGGTGTCGATCTCGTCGGCGGTCTTGTTGGGCAGCAGCGCGTCGCGCAGCACGCCCGCGGAGTGGATGACGCCGTGGACACTGCCCCAGCGGTTGCGGGCGGCGGCGAGGGTCCACTCGACGTCGCCGCGGTCGGCGACGTCGGCGCGCTCGTACCGGACGTCGGCGCCGAGGGCGGCGATGCGCTCCAGCGCCTCCCGGCGCTCCCGGGTCAGCGCCGAGCGGCCGACGAGCAGCAGGTTCACCCGGGCCCGGTGGGCGAGGTGCTCGGCGAAGAGCAGGCCGAGGCCGCCTGCGCGGCCGGTGACGACGTACGTGCCGCCGGGCCTGACCGCGACGCCGGCCGGCGCCTCGGAGCCCGGCGCACCGGCGGCCGCGGGCAGTTCGCGGAGCCGGCGCACCTTGCGGCCGTCGCCGTCGTGGATGTTCTCGGCGGCGGCGCGGGCGTCCGCGGCGAGTTCGGCCTCGCAGGCGCGCAGCAGGGCGTCCGCGGGCTCCTCGCCGGCGGCGGTGCGTACGGTCACGGCCTGCTGGACGAGCCGCGGGTTCTCGTGGTCGGCGCTGCGGGCGAAGCCGCCGAACGCCTCCGCGAGCGGATCGGGCCGGGCGTCGGCGTGGGCGTGGACGCGCAGCAGCCGCACCGGGGCGCGCAGGCCGCGCCGCAGGAGCGCCTGGCTGAGGTGGAAGACCGAGGTGAGCGCGGTGCGCGGGTCGCTCCAGGCGTGCAGCACGGTGACGGGCGGGGCGTCGAGGCCGGCGAGGAGCGCGGCGTGGTCCTCGCCGGACTCGGCCCGTACGGTACGGGCGTCGCCGGACACCTCGTACGCCTCGCCGGGGCGGACGCCGACGACGGGGGCGGAGCCGGTGTGGCGGCGGCGTACGCGCCCGGCGAGGGCGCCGTCGTCGTCGAAGACGAGGACGGGCCCGGTCAGCCAGGAGGCGGGGCCTTCGGGAGCGGGGGACGGCTCCCAGTCGGCGGTGTAGTGCACGACCTGCGGGGCGGCGGCGGGGGCGGCGTCGCGGCCGGTGCGGCGGGGGCGGGCGCGTCGTCGAGGCGCAGCTCGTCCAGCAGGTACGCGGCGAGGTCGTCGATGCACGGGTAGTCGAAGACCACCCCGGCGTAGAGGACCAGGCCCAGCGCCTCCTCCAGCAGATTGCCCAGGCGTACCGCCATCACCGAGTCCATGCCCAGCTCGAAGAAGCCGCGCTGCCGGTCCGGCGGGCTGCCGGGCGGGAACTCCAGCAGCTCGCCGAGCGTGCGCTGCATCTGCGCGGCCAGCGCGGTGTGGCGTTCGCTCGCGGGGACGGCGGCCAGCGACGCCCGCAGATCCGTCGCTGCCGCTGCCGCGGCGTCGGGCACCGGCGGCGCGGGCGCGGCGGGAGCGGCCGGGACGGGAGCCGCCGGGGCGGGGGCGGGGTGCGGCTCCGGGGCGGGGGGGGGTACGGCCGGTGCGGTCGGCCGTACCGGGGTCGGGGCGCTCGGCTCCAGCCAGTAGCGCTCCTGGGAGAAGGGGTACGTCGGCAGCGACACCCGGCGCCCCCCGGTGGGCCGGGCGGACCAGTCCGCCGTGCCGCCCGCCGCCCACAGCGCGGCGGCCCGGTCCGGCGCGGCGTCGGCGGGCACCGCGGGCGCGGCCCCGGACCGGCCGGGGCGGTGGCCGACGCTGACGCGGCCGTCCGCGTGGTCGCCCGCGGCCACCCGGTCGAAGCACTCGGCGGCCTCGGCGAGCGTACGAGCCGTGAACGCGGCGCGGTGCTCCATCGCCTCCCTGCCGTGCTGCAGCGTGTACGCGACGTCGGCCGGGCGCGGGCTCTCCGGGTCGTCGGCGCCGGGCGCCGCCTGCAGCGCGCGCAGGAACGCCGCCGTGTCGGCGGCGGAGGCGCGCAGGTTCTCCGGCGTGCGGGCGGACAGCGGGAACACCAGCGGGCCGCCGCCGCCGGCGGCGGCCGGCCCGGGCGCTGCCGGGGCCTCCTCCAGGATCATGTGGACGTTGACGCCGCCCGCGCCGAAGGAGCTGACGCCCGCGCGGCGCGGGCCGGCCGCGTCCCCGCCGGGCCCGGGCAGCAGCGGCCGCTCCCAGGGGGCGGTCTCGCGCTGCACCGCGAACGGTGTGCTGTCGAGGTCGAGGTTCGGGTTGAGTTCGGGGGTGTGCAGCAGCGAGGGCACCAGCGTGCCGTGCCGCAGCTGCAGAATCACCTTGGTGACCTGGGCGATGCCCGCCGCGGCCTCGGCGTGGCCCATGGTCGCCTTGACCGACCCGAGGGCGCACGCCGGCCGGCCGTCCCGGCGGTGCGGGACGGCGGCGTCCGCGTACGCCTCGGTGAGGCCGCGGACCTCGACGGGGTCGCCGAGAGCGGTGCCGGTGCCGTGGGCCTCGACGTAGCCGATGGAGCCCGCGTCCACCCCGGCGTCGGCGAGCGCGGCGCGCACCAGTTCGGCCTGCGCGACGGGGTTGGGGACGCCGTAGCCGTAGGTGCGGCCGTCGCTGTTGACCGCCGAGCCCTTGATGACGGCGTGGATCCGGTCGCCGTCGGCCACCGCCCGCTCCAGCGGCTTGAGGAGCACCGCGCCGACCGCCTCGGCCGGCACGTAGCCGGTGCCGCCCGCGGCGAAGGCGCGGCAGCGGCCGTCCTCGGCGAGGAACCCGGCCTCGGCGAGCATCACGTACTTGCTCGGGTGCAGCGAGAGGTTGACCCCGCCGGCCAGCGCCATGGCGCACTCGCCGCGGCGGATGGCGGCGACGGCCAGGTGGACGGCGTAGAGGGAGGAGGAGCAGGCGGTGTCCAGGGTGAGGCTGGGGCCGCCGAGGTTGAGCAGGTGGGAGATCCGGTTGGCGACCGAGAAGGTCTGCGAGGTGACGATGCGCCACACGCCCTCGTCCAGGTCCCCGCCGGCGAACATCTGGTAGTTGTTGTACGTCACGCCGGCGAAGACGCCCACCGGGCCGCGGTCGTCGCCGAGTCCGGGGTCCGCCAGCCCGGCGGGGGTGTAGCCGGCGTCCTCCAGGGTCTCCCAGGCGGTGGTGAGGAAGAGCCGCTCCTGCGGGTCGAGCAGGCGGGCGTCGCGCGGCGAGATGTGGAAGAACTGCGGGTCGAAGGCGTCGACGTCGTTCAGGAAGCCGCCCCACCGCGGCCAGTCCTCGCCGAACCTCTCCCGCGCCAGCTCCGCGTAGCGCCGGTAGCCGGGGCGGTCGAGGGGGATCTCGCCGACGCAGTCGTCCCCGTCCCGCAGCCGCTCCCAGAAGTCGGCCACCGTGGGGGCCTTGGGGTAGCGGCCGCCGATGCCGATGACGGCGATGTCGCCGGTGCCCGCCGGCACGGCGGGGGCTGCCGGTGCCGCGGCCGCGGCCGGTGCCGCAGCCGGCGTCGGGGCCGGGGGCGGCGCGGGCAGGGTGCGTGCGCGCGCGGTCAGGTGGCGGGCCAGCGATTCGAGGTTCTTGTACGTGAAGAGCGTGGCGCTGTCGACCGGCCCGTAGTGCTCCTCCAGCCGCCGGCGCAGCTTCTCCACCAGCAGGGAGCTGAGACCCAGGTCGTCGAAGCCGGCCCGCGGGTCGATCTCCTCCGGCCGCCACTTCAGCTCCTCGGCGAACAGCCGCACCAGATGCGCCAGCACGTCGTCCCGTGCGGCGCCCGGATCGCTCGGCGTCGGCCCGACCGCCCCCGCGGCGGTCAGGGCCGCAGGGACGGGCGGGGCCGCCGGCGCCGGCTGCGCGGCGCCGGGGGCGAGGGGGACGTGCGGGACGAGGTCCTGCGGGCGGATCCGGCGGCGCTCGAAGGGGTACGTCGGCAGGGGCGTGCGGCGTACGGGCCGGCCGCCGCGCAGCAGCGCCCAGTCGAAGTCCGCACCGGCCGCCCAGAGCCGGGCCAGGGCCGCGGTCTTGCCCGCGGCGGCGAGGGCGTCGAGGTACGTGTTGCCCTCCGGCCCGGCGAGCAGGGCGCGCGAGAGGTCCGCGGCGCCGGCGGCCTGCCCGCTCCACCAGGTGTCGCCCTGGTCCTCGCCGCGCAGGAAGTGGACCAGCGCGTCGTACAGTGCGTCGACGTCCTCGGCGACGACCGCCAGCCGCGCCTCCATCGGCTCCCGGCCGAGCTGCAGGGTGTCGGCGAGCGCGGTGAGCGCGAAGTCGGCGGAGCCGCCGGCGGGCGCGTGCCGGTCGAGGTGGCGGACCAGCTCGCGGGCGTAGTCGCGCAGCGCCTCGGGCGTACGGGCGGACAGCGGGACCAGCAGCGGGGTGCCCGGCGCCTCGTCGGCCGCGGGCGCGCGCTCGTACTCCTCCAGTACGACGTGCGCGTTGCTGCCGCCGAAGCCGAAGGAGCTGACGCCGCAGCGGCGCGGGGCGGCGGTGCCGTCGGCGGCGGTGTGCCGCGGCCAGTCGCCGGCGCGGTCGCCGATGCGGAAGGGGCTGCCGTCCAGCCGGATGTACGGGTTGAGCTGCTCGAAGTGGCGCAGGGCGGGCAGCTTCCCGTACCGCAGCGCCTGCACCATGGTGACCATCCCGGCGAGCCCCGCCGCCGCCTCCAGGTGCCCGATGGAGGTCTTGACCGAGCCGAGCGAGCAGTGCGGCGCGGCGGGGGCGTCGTGGCCCCAGGCGTCGTAGAGGCGGGCGAACGCCTGCTTCAGGCCCTCGATCTCGATGGGGTCGCCGAGGCTGGTGCCGGTGCCGTGGGTCTCCACGTGGGTGGCGGTCGCCGGGTCGAGGCCGGCGGCGCGCCAGGCGTCGACGATGACGTCGGCCTGCGCCTCGGGGCTGGGTGCGGTCAGGGAGGCGGCGCGGCCGGAGTGGCCGACGGCGCTGCCGCGGATCACGGCGTGGATGTGGTCGCCGTCGGCCTCGGCGGCGGCCAGCGGCTTGAGGACGACGGCGACGACGCCCTCGCCGCGCACGTAGCCGTCGGCGGACCGGTCGAAGGTCTTGCAGCGGCCGTCGGGGGCGAGCATCCCGGCCAGCCCGAAGCACTCGAACGGGGTGGGGCTGAGCATGAGGTTGACGCCGCCGGCGACGGCGAGCCCGCACTCGCCGGCGCGCAGGCTGCGGATCGCGCGGTGGACCGCGACGAGCGAGGACGAGCACGCGGTGTCGATCGCCTCGCTGGGGCCGCGCAGGTCGAGCTGGTACGAGACCCGGTTGGGCAGGACGGCGTGGGAGAGCCCGGTGGCGGTGTGCGCCTGGGGTCCGGCGGCGCTGTGGCCCAGCACCTCCGCGTAGTCCATCGAGCTGAGGCCGACGAACAGGCCGGTGCGGGTGCCGGCGAGGGTGTCGGGGCGGCGGCCGGAGTCCTCGACCGCCTTCCACACGGTCTGCAGGAAGAGCCGCTGGTGCGGGTCCATCAGCTCGGCCTCGTGCGGCGAGATGCCGAAGAAGGAGCAGTCGAAGGAGTCGACCTCGTCGAGGAAGGCGCCGTGGGCGCGGGCGGCGCGCTCCGTCCCCGCCCAGTCGCGCCAGCGGTCCTCGGGCACGCCCGTGACGAGTTCGTCCCCGGCCAGCAGGCGCTGCCAGAACCCCTCCAGGTCGGGCGAGCCGGGCAGGACGGCGGACAGGCCGACGACGGCGACGGGGTACGGCTCCGGCGCCGGGGCGGCGTCCTCGGCGCGGCCGGCGCCGCGTGCGCCGGGGCGTGCGGTGTCGTCACCCGCGCCGGGGTAGCGGGCGGACACCAGGTCGTGGTGCTCGGCGAGCAGGTGGCGCGCGAACGCCTCCAGGGTGAAGTGCTCGAAGAACACCGAGGGCGTGAGGTCGACGCCGAGGTCCCGGCGCAGGAGGTCGGCGAACTCGATGAGCCGGATCGAGTCGAAGCCCAGCTCGCTCAGCTCCGTCTCGCTGCGTACGACGGCGGGTTCGACCTTCAGCACCTGGGCCACGGTGGTGCGCAGGTCCTTCAGCAGCGCCTGGTGCAGCTGCACGGCCGGGGCGGCCTCGGGGCGGGCGCGGTCCCGCTCGGGGCGCCGCAGGCGCAGTTCGCCGCCGGGGGTGCCGCCCGGCCCGTCAGCTGCCGCATCCGGTGTCTGCGCGGCGGCTTCGGCGGCTTCCCGCGCGCGGCGCTCCTCGTCGCGTCGGGTGGCCTTGATCAGCCCGCGCATCGCCCGGCCGGGTCCGACGGGTCTGATGTCCGCCACGCCCTGCGCGACGAGGTAGCGGACGGTGTCCGTCCAGCGCACGGGGTGGTCGAGCTGCCGTACGAGCGTGCCGGCGACGTCGTCCCCGTACGGCCGGGCGGTCACGTTGGAGACGACGGGCACGCCGGGGGCGGTGAGCGCGCATCCCTGCAGGAACTCGGCGAACTCGCCCTGGATCGCGGACATGTACGGGGAGTGGAACGCGCCGCTCACCCGCAGCACCGTGTACAGGCCCGCGCCCGCCTCCTCGAAGACGCCGCGGGCGGCCTCGACGTCCCCGCGCGGTCCGGCGACCACGATCTGGGTGGGGTTGTTGTAGTTGGCGATCGACAGGTTCGTCAGGTCCGGCCGGCCGAGGAGTTCGGCGACCTGCTCCGCCGTCAGCCCGACGACGGCGGCCATGCCGCCGTCGGACACCCGGGACATCAGCTCGCCGCGCTTGGCGACCAGCCGCAGCCCGGTGGCGAAGTCGAAGGCGCCGGCGGCGTGCAGCGCGTTGTACTCGCCGAGGCTGTGCCCGGCGAGGTAGTCGGGCTCGGCGCCGCCGTCGGCGCGGTGGGCCAGGTGGCTGAGCGCGTTGACGACGAAGAGCGCGGGCTGCGTGTGCTCCGTGTGCTGCAGCCGTCCGTCGACGTCGTCGCGGCACAGTTCCGCGACGGAATAGCCGAGGATCTCGTCCGCGCGGGCGACTTCTTCCGGGAATCTCTCGAAGAGCTGCGCACCCATCCCTTTGTGCTGCGAACCCTGTCCTGGGAATGCGAGCGCAAACATTTCGAGCCGTTCCTTCAGTATGCGTCGGTGAAATCCCGGTACGGGACCGCGGTACTTTCGGCCACGCAAATCGGGAACGCGCAGCACTCTTCTGGCCAGTCCAGCGTGTCCGGGGGGACTAAGGACGTTCTAGCGGCCGGCTAAAGCCTCGACCTGGGGATATCCGATTTGACGCCGCGGTGATCCGCCGCCCATCATGAAACCACCTCAGCCAGCCATTCAATGCTGCGCTCACGGCAGCCGATTCGGGGGTATGGAATGTCAACTGCCGTTTCCACCGGTGAAATCCACGAGGACCGCGGAGGATTCCTTCCCGAGCCGGATCCGGCGCCGGTCGCCATGACCTCGGCGACCACGATCGGCGCGGCGCTGCTGGACCTGGCGGACAGCGACCCCGACCGGCCCCTGGCGTACGTCGAGGGCGCCGCGGAGCCCGTGCGGCTGACCGCGGCGGAGCTGGCCGAGCGCGCGGGGGCCGCCGCGACGGCCCTCGCGGAGCACGGCGTGCGGCGCGGCGACCGGGTCGGCGTCTGCATGGACACCGGCGCCGACGCGTACGCCACACTGCACGGCTGCTTCCTGCTCGGCGCCGTCCCGTTCGTCAGCGAGCCGCCGCTGGCGACGATGCGCCGGCAGCGCTGGGCCGACCGGCTGCGGCTGCTGATCAGCCGCGCGGAGCCGCGCGCCGTGGTCGTCGCGCCGGAGTTCCTGGAGGCCGTGACGGAGCCGTGCCTGGAGGCGGGGGTGGCGGTCGTCGAGCCGCCCTTCGAGGGCGGTCTCGACCTGGCCACCGCGCAGGCGAAGCCCGACGACATCGCGCTGCTGCAGTTCACCTCCGGCACCACGGGCGACAGCCGCGGCGTGACCCTGACCCACGAGTCGATCTTCGCCAACGCCCGGGCCATCGGCGAGCACGTCTACCGCGACGGCGACCTGATCGTCAGCTGGCTGCCGATGCACCACGACATGGGCCTGATCGGGCTGAATCTCGCCCCGCTGCTGCACGGCCTGCCTGTGGCGAGCATGCCGCCGCTGTCGTTCGCGGTGCGGCCGGAGCGGTGGCTGTGGGCGATGCACCGCTACCGGGGCACGTTCACCTCGGCGCCCAACTTCGCGTACCGCATGTGCGCCTCGAACATCCCCGACGCCAAGCTGGCGGGCCTCGACCTGAGCGCCTGGCGGGTCGCCGGCAACGGCGCGGAGGTCGTCCAGGCGAACACGCTCCGCCTGTTCGCCGAGCGCATGGCCCCGTACGGCTACCGCGAGCGGTCGATGATGCCCTGCTACGGCATGGCGGAGATCACCCTGGCCGCGACCATGTGCGTGCCCGGCGAGCCGCTCACCACGCTCACCGTCAGCCGCGACCGGCTGGCCGCCGAGGGCGAGGTCGTCGAGGCCGCGCCGGGCGCCGCCGACACGCAGGAGCTGGTCTCCTCCGGCACCCCGCTGACGGGGATGGAGCTGCGCGTGGTCGACGACGCCGGGGCCGAGCTGCCGGACCGCAGGCAGGGCACCATCCTGCTGCGTACCGCCTCGATGATGTCCGGCTACTACCGCCAGCCCGAGGAGACCGCGAAGGTCCTGGCGGACGACGGCTGGCTGGACACCGGCGACCAGGGCTTCACCGACGGCGGGCAGACCTACGTCACCGGCCGCGTCAAGGACGTCGTCATCATCGCCGGGTCCAACTACCACCCGTACGCCTTCGAGTCCGCGGCGGCCGCGGTGGACGGCCTGCGGGCGAACTCCGTCGCCGCCGTCGGCTGCCCCGACGAGGAGCGCAGCACGGAGGCGCTGGTGCTGGTGGTGGAGTCGAAGAGCCACGCGGACGCCGCGGCACCACCTCCACCCGGTCAGGGCGGAGCCCCGTCTCCGCCGCGACCGCC
>NZ_BAAAPF010000235.1:0-11449 GCF_039531005.1 Streptomyces synnematoformans | reverse complement strand
CCGGCGCGCTGGTCCTCGGCGGTGCGGCGGCCGTCGCCCTCGCCCGGACACGCCGCCGCTCCGGGTCCGCGGCCGCCGGTGACGCCGCGTCATGACGCCCCGCACCCCGTACCCACGAGGCGCGCTGCGCACCCTCGCCGCCACCGCCGTCCTCGCGCTGGGCCTCGCCGGGTGCGAGGGCCACGCCCGCCCCGACGCGGCCGCGGAGAACCCGGACGCGGAGCTGAAGGTGGTCACGACCACGGAGATCCTCGCCGACCTGGTGCGCCAGGTCGGCGGGGACCGCGTGCAGGCCGACTCGGTCGTGCCGCCCGGCGGCGATCCGCACTCCTACGAGCCGACGCCCCGGGACGCGGAGAAGGTCACCGAGGCCGACGTCACCTTCACCAACCACCTGCTGCTGGAGGAGCACGCCCTGATCAAGACCGTCGACGCCAACGCCCGCGAGGGCACGCCGAACGTCTCCCTCGCCGAGGCGTCCGAGACGTACGGCGCCAACGTCATCCCGCTGGTCGAGGACGTCGGCCTGGACGTGCTCTGGCTGGGCCTGCGGGTGCGCGGCGACGGCGAAGCACGCGGCGCCAGCCGGTCCTCGGACGTCCTGCTGACGGCCACCGGCATGACGGGGCCGGGTGAGCTGGCGGCGTACCTGACCGAGTCCCTGGGGAAGCCGAAGAAGTACTTCGACTCCGCCGACGGCTTCTCGGCCGCCGACACCACCTCCCTGCCGCCGGCCGCGCACACCCACCTCAACTGGGCCTTCACCGAACCCGGCGTCTACGAACTGACCCTTGAGGCACGGCTGAGGAACGGCGGCGCCGAGCCGCGGCCGGTGGGCGAGGGCACCTTCACCTTCGCGGTCGGCGTCGACCCGCACACGGTGGCGGACAAGGGCGACACCATCCTCGACGAGGGGCACACCGACCTGACGGTCAACATCGACACCGGGCGGATGTCCGCGTACACCGACCAGCGCTCCCGCGGCGAGGAGCAGGAGGAGATACCGCCGGACGACGTCGTGATCGACGTACCCAACCGTGCCCTCGACGAGGTGCCCGAGGAGAGGGAGTTCGCCTTCCTGGGCGAGCCGGGCGCGCAGATCCACCAGCTGCCGCAGGCCGTCCTCGGCAAGCACGTGCACGGGGAGATCGACCCGCACCTCTGGCAGGACGTGCAGAACGCCAAGGCGTACGCGCTGCTGATCCGCGACACGCTGAAGAAGGCGGACCCGAAGGGCGCCCGCGCGTACGACAGGGGCGCCCGGGCGTACGAAACCGAGCTGGACCGGCTCGACGCGTACGTGCGGGAGCAGGTCGGCCGCATCCCGGCGGACCGGCGGCAGCTGATCACCACGCACGACGCCTTCGGCTACCTCGCCGACGCCTACGGCATGACCGTCGCCGGATTCGTCGTCCCCAACCCGGCCCAGGAGCCCAGCGCGGACGACGTCGAGAAACTCACCCGCACCATCGACAACCTCGACGTGCCGGCCGTGTTCATGGAGCCCAACCTCGCCCGGCGCGCCTCGGTGCTCACCCAGGTCGCCGAGGACCAGGACGTCGAGGTGTGCAGCCTGTACGGCGACTCCTTCGACGAGAAGACCCGGCACTACACCGACATGATGCGGCACAACGCCGACGAACTGCGCCGCTGCCTCGGAGGCCCGGACACGTGATCACCATTCGCACCCGCCGCCGCGCACGGCCGGTGGCCGGCGCACTGCTGGCCGCCCTGCTCACCGCCGCCCCGGCCGCGGCGCAGTCGCCTCCGGACGACGAGTCCGAGGCCGCGCCCACGACCGGCACCGGACGCGTCGTGATCGGGGACGGGCACGTCGACATCGGCCCCCGCTTCGACGACGGCACCTGGACCGTGCAGGTCCGTGACGACACCGCGGAGCCGCCCACCTGGCGCAGCACCGACGACGTCGTCCTCCAGGTCACCGACGCGGCCCGGGTGGAGGTGCCGGAGGGGGAGGAGTTCTCCTTCCTCGGCGCGCCGGGCGCCCGGGTGTGGCTGCTGCCGCAGGCGCAGCCGAACGACGTGCTGTGGCCGGGCTGGAACAGCCAGGAGCCGGAGGTCGCCGCCCGCGTCGAGCGGGAGGTGACCTGGCAGCTGACGGGCGTCGAAGGCCCCGGCGACTTCGTGCTGTTCCTGAACGGGAGCTTCGGCACCCCGCAGATCCTCTTCGACGGCCGCAAGCCGCTGCCGCAGGAGACCGGTTTCGAGGTCAGGAGCCACGTCCACGGCAACTGGGCGTTCACCGAGCCCGGCACGTACCTCCTGGACGTGCGGATGACCGCGACGACCAAGGACGGCACCGAGCACGAGGACAGCGGGACCCTGCAGTTCTCCGTCGGCCCGCAGGACCCGCGGAAGGCCTTCGCCGCGGCAGACGCGGCACGGGACGAGGACACCCCCGGCGCGTCCGCGGACGAGGGGCGGCCGGACGACGGCGCCGCGCCGGACGAGGCCGCGCCGGACGAGGCCGCGCCGGACGAGGCCGCGCCGGACGAGGCCGCGCCCTCCGGCGCGGGCACCGACGACTCCACCGCGCCGCTGTGGTGGGGCATCGGCGGCGCCCCGCTGGTGGCCGCCGTCGCCGCCGCCCTCGTCCGGCGCCGCGCCCGCGGCCCCCGCGCGAGCGGGGACGGGGGCGAGCGGTGACCGCCGACGCACGCGAGACGGCGCCGCCGGTGCTCGACATCCGCGGCCTCGGCGTGGAACTCGGCGGGCGGATGGCCCTGCACGACGTCGACCTCGGCGTACGGGCCGGGGAGCTGGTCGGGCTGATCGGGCCGAACGGGGCGGGCAAGACCACGCTGCTGCGCGCGGTCCTCGGTCTACTGGCCCCCGCCGCGGGCACGGTCCACCTGGCGGGCGCGCCGGCGGCCCGCGGCCGCGGCGGCATCGGCTACGTACCGCAGCGCCACGAGTTCGCCTGGGACTTCCCGCTGCCCGTGCACAAGGCCGTCATGACCGGCCGCACGCACCGGATCGGCTGGCTCCGCCGGCCGGGCCGGGCCGACCGCGAGGCCGTCGACCACGCCCTGGAGCGGGTGGCCATGACCGCGCTGCGGGACCGCCCGATCGGGGAGCTGTCCGGCGGCCAGCGGCAGCGCGTCCTGGTCGCCCGCGCCCTTGCCGTACGCCCCGGGCTGCTGCTTCTCGACGAGCCGTTCACCGGACTCGACGTCCCCACCCAGGAGTTGCTGACCGGCCTCTTCGCCGGCCTGCGCGCGGAGGGGAAGGCGCTGCTGATGACCACCCACGACCTGCCGCAGGCCGCCGACATCGCCACCCGGCTGTGCCTGCTGAACCGCACCGTCGTCGCCGACGGCGAACCCGCCGCGCTGCGCGACCCCGCGGTCTGGCTGCGCGCCTTCGGCGTCGCCCGGTCCGAGGCGCTGCTGACCTCCCTGGGGGTGACGGGATGAGCACCGTCGCCGACTTCCTCACCGACCCGTGGCAGCACGTGTTCATGCAGCGCGCCTTCGCCGTCGCCGTCATGTGCAGCATCGTCTCCGGCGTCGTCGGCAGCCACGTCGTGCTGCGCGGCATGGCGTTCATCGGCGACGCCGTCTCGCACTCCGTCTTCCCCGGCGTGGCCATCGCCTTCGTGCTGGAGTTCAACCTCGTCGTCGGCGGTGCGGTGGCCGGGCTGCTCACCGCGCTCGCCGTCGCGGTGTTCTCCCAGAACCGCCGGCTGCGGGAGGACAGCGTCATCGGCGTGTTCTTCGCCGCCGCCTTCGGGCTGGGCATCGTCATCCTCAGCACCGCCCCCGGCTACGGCGGTTCGCTGGAGTCGTTCCTCTTCGGGCAGATCCTCGGTATCAGCGACGGCGACGTGCGTACCGTCGCCGTGGCGGGGGCGGCCGTGCTGCTCGTCGCCGCGGCGGTGCACAAGGAGCTGGTCACCGTCAGCCTGGACCGGGAGACCGCCAGGGCCGCGGGCCTGCCGGTCTTCGGCCTGGACATCCTGCTCTACGCACTCGTCACGATCACGGTGGTCATCTCGCTCCAGGCGGTCGGGAACATCCTCGTCCTCGCCCTGCTCATCACCCCGGCCGCGTGCGCGCGGCTGCTCACCGACCGCATCGGCGCGATGATGGTCCTCGCGCCGGCCATAGGCGCCGGCTCCGCGGTAGTCGGCCTGTACCTGTCGTACCACCGCAACCTCGCCGCCGGGGGCCTCATCGTCCTCGTGGCCACCGGCGTGTTCGTCCTGTGCTGGGTCTTCGCCCCCCGCCACGGCCTACTGGCCGGCCGCCGCGGCCGCCCCCGCCGCCCAGAAGGCGACCCACCCCCGCCGGCGGAGCACCCGGACGCCCCGGCGCCGGCCGTAACGGGTGCCGGGTGAACGGGGCCGGCCACCGCGGGAAGGGCAGCGAGTCCCGCGGAACGCAATCGGCGAGCAGCCCAACGCATCGTGCTGCCACGATGCACCCATGGATCGTGAGAACCCCGGCAGGCTGGTGATCCGCCGTGCGGACGCCTCGGACTGGCTCGTCGTGGCCGGCGTCGACTCCGTCGCGGCATCGGGCGACGAAGCGCGGCGCGCGAGCATACGACGCTGGTGCGAACAAGGCTCGGTCCTCCTGGCCGAGGACGCATCCGCCCCCGTGGGCTACAGCGTGCTGGAGTACACCTTCTTCGAGCAGGGCTTCGTCACCATGGTGATGGTCGCGCCCACCGCCCGCCGACGAGGCGTGGGCGCACGTCTCCTCAAGGCCGCCGAGGCCGCGTGCACCAGCCCGAAGCTGTTCACCTCGACCAACGTCTCCAACCACCCCATGCAACTGCTCCTGCAGCGCGTCGGCTGGAGGCCGGTCGGCCTGCTCCATGGCCTGGACGAAGGTGATCCCGAGCTCTTCTACCTCTGCCCGGGTGCCGAAGGCTGAACGACAAGCTCAGCGGTCCGGGGTGAGGAGGGGCTTGACGTCCAGGACCGGGGTTGCGTCGAGCGCTTCGAGGGCGCCTACGCGGACGCGCGTGCCCGCGACGGCGAGGATGCGGACGGTGTGCAGCCCGATGGGGTTGGGGCGGTCGGGTGCGCGGGTGGCGAGGACGCCGGTGAGCGGGCGGGCGGCGTCGCCGCGCGGGTGCACGGTGAGCGTGTCGCGGTCCGCACGGTCGAGCCAGGTGAGCAGCAGCACGTCGGTGCCCGGGGCCAGGCCGTCGAGGGCGGGGGCGTACCGGTCGTCGAAGACGAGCCAGGCGCCGGGTGCTCCCTCGTCGGGCTGCCGCGGTGCCGCGGCCCGCTCGGTCAGCGGGGATTCGACGCGCCCGATTGGGCGCAGGGTGTAGTCGGTCACGATTCCTTGATCCTTTCTGGCGGCGGGGGGTGTGGTCCCGCGTTGGGCGGCAAGGGTGGCTGCGGTATTCTGAATGCGCTTCCATACGATCTGTCGCAGGCCAAGGATGGGCTCTTCATGGGCAGTCCCACCGTGTACGACGTCGCCGAGCGTGTCGGCGTGTCCATCGCGACGGTGTCACGTGTGTACCGGAGCCCGGACAGCGTCCGGGCGGAGACGCGTGAACGGGTCCTGTCCGCCGCCCGTGAGCTGGGGTACGTGCCGAGCGCGAGCGCGCGCGGGCTGGCCAGCCGGGTCACCGGGGTGCTCGGGCTGTGCTTCCCCGACTTCGCCGAGCCCGCCGCCGGCGACGCCGCCGACCCGCAGGGCGCGGAGCTGAGCCTGTACGGCGACGAGGTGATCCGGGGCATGGAGCGGGCCGCCCGGCGGCGCGGCTACGGCCTGCTGATCTCGGCGGCGCCCGCCGACCGGGCGGGGGAGTCGATGGCGGAGATGGCCGGCCGCGTCGACGGGCTGGCGTTGCTGGCCCAGCAGTGGCCCGCCGCGGAGCTGGACGTCGTCGCGCGCCGGCTGCCCCTGGTGGTGCTGGCCGGGCAGCGGCACCCCGGGCTCGACCGGATCGAGGTGGCCAACTTCGACGGTCAGCTGTCGCTCACCCGCCACCTGCTCTCCGACCACGGGTTCGACCGCCTCGCCTTCCTCGGCGGCCCCGAGGACTCCCCGGACGCCGAGGCCCGGTTCCGCGGCTTCCAGGCGGCCCTGCTGGAGCGGGGGCTGGACCTGCCGGAGCAGCCGGACACGCGGGGGGACCTGACGGTGGCCGCCGGCCGCAAGGCGGTGGCGGAGCTGCTGGACCGGGGCGGGCCGCGCCCGCAGGGCCTGGTCTGCGCCAACGACCAGATGGCCGCCGGCGCGCTGCAGGCGCTGGCCGAGGTGTCGATCAGGGTGCCGGGGGAGATGGCGGTCACCGGTTTCGACGGAATCCCGCTGGGCGGGGCGGTGAGCCCGTCGCTCACCACGGTCCGGCAGCCGATGGGCCGCCTGGGGGAGGAGGCGGTGGAGATGCTGCTCGCCAGGCTGGCGGACAGCGACCTGCCCGTCGGGTCCCGCACCCTGCCCACGGTCCTGGTCCGCCGGATGAGCTGCGGCTGCCCCGCCTGAGCGCCGCGCGGCGGGCCGCGGCCGGACGGCCGGGACGGATCGCGTCCCCGTTATCGAAGCGTTACCGAACCGACCCTTGCGACGGCCGAGGACTTTCCCCCAGGGTCATGTATGCGCTTACAAACCCGCGTGTGCACGTGATAGGAGCCCCTCATGGCCCGCAGAGCCCGCATCGCCACCGCCCTCGCCGTCGTCTCCGCGCTCGGACTGGCCGCCTGCGGCGACGGCGGCGGCGAGGTGGGCGCCGACGCCGAGCAGACCCTCACGGTCTGGGCCATGGGGGAGGAGGGCACGCGCATCGAGGGCGTGGCGGAGAAGTTCAACGAGGAGCACCCGAACATCACGATCAAGGTGACCCCCATCGGCTGGGACGTCGCGCACCAGAAGCTGGTCTCCGCCGCCGCCGCGGGCAAGCTGCCGGACATGGCGCAGCTCGGCTCGACCTGGATGGGCGAGTTCATCGACCTCGGCGTCCTCGAACCCGTCGACACCGGCGTCTTCTCCGCCGACGACTTCTTCCCCGCCGCCTGGGAGGGCAACGAGCGGGACGGCGAGGTGTACGGCGTCCCGTGGTACGTCGACACCCGGGCCCTGTACTACCGCACCGACCTGGCCGCGCAGGCCGGCGTCGACGAGGCCCCCGAGACGTGGGCCGACCAGCTCGCGCTCGCCGAGGCGTACCAGGAGCTGGACAGCACCCGGTGGGCCTTCTCCCTGCCGGCCGGCGGCGACGGCGCCTGGCAGAACTGGATGCCGTACTTCTTCTCGGCCGGCGGCTCGCTGCTGGACGGCGACGGCAACCTCACCCTCGACTCGCCCGAGGCGGTCGAGTCCTTCACCGAGTACCGGAAGTACTTCGACAAGGGCCTGTCCAAGAGCACCGCCGCCGCCCCCGGCTACGACGTGATCAAGGACTTCGGCGCGGACCGGGTGCCGATGTTCGCCTCCGGGCCGTGGATGGTCCAGAACATCGCGGACCAGGCCCCGCAGCTGAAGGGCAAGTGGGACGTCGTGCCGCTGCCGGCCGGCGACAAGCCCGCCTCCCTCATCGGCGGCGCCTCCCTCGTCACCTTCGGCGACAGCGAGCACAAGGCCGCGGCCCAGGAGTTCACCTCCTTCCTCACCGACCCGAAGACGCAGGCCGACTGGTACGAGATGGCCAAGTCGCTGCCGGCCAACCTGGCCGCCTGGGACGAGCCGGCGCTCCGGAAAGCCGACGTCGAGGTCTTCCAGAAGTCCCTGGACACGGCCGGCACCATCCCGCCGCTGGCGCAGTGGGAGGAGATCGCCCACGAGATCGACGTCACCCTCGAAGAGCTGGGCAAGGGCGGCGACCCCGCCGAACTGGCCCGGGAACTGCAGGAGAAGACCGAGGACCTGGCGGGCTGAGGCATGACCTCCTCCACCGTCAAGACCCCCGTCACCGACCGCCCGGCGCGCCGGTCGGCCGGCCCGGCCGGAGCCGGCGACCGGACGCCGCCGCCCCGGACGCCCCCGCGCCGCGACCGGCTGTCCCGGCACAACCTCTCCGGCTGGCTGTTCTCCACCCCGTTCCTGGCCTTCTTCGCCACCTTCATGGCGTTCCCGATCGTCGCGACGCTCCTGATGAGCTTCACCGACTTCGGGCTCCGCAACGTCACCGACCCGCTCTCCGCCGACTTCACCGGCCTGGACAACTACGGCGAACTCCTCGGCGACGAGAAGTTCCTGCGCGCGCTGTTCAACACCGGCTACTTCGTCGTCCTCGGCGTGCCGCTCACCATCGGCAGCGGGCTCCTGGCCGCCGTGCTGCTGAACTCCGGCATCGACCGGCTGCGCACCTTCTTCCGGGTCGGCTTCTACGCCCCGGTGGTCACCGCCATCGTCGCGGTCGCCGTCGTCTGGCGCTTCGTGCTCGACCCGACCGAAGGGCTGATCGCCGGCCTGGCCGCCCAGGTGGGGCTGACCGCCCCGGACTTCCTGGCGTCCGAGACCCTCGCCATGCCCTCGCTGATCGTGATGGCCGTCTGGCGTAACATGGGCACGGCCATGGTGCTCTTCCTCGCCGGGCTGCAGTCCGTCCCGACCGAGGTGCGCGAGGCCGCGAGGATCGACGGCGCGGGCGCCTTCCAGGAGTTCCGCCGGATCACGCTGCCGCTGCTGCGGCCCACCATGCTCTACGTCGCCGTCATGACCAGCATCGGTTTCCTCAACGTCTTCGAGGAGCCGTTCGTGATGACCAACGGCGGGCCCTCGGACAGCACCCTGACCGTCTCGCTGTACATGTACCGCGAGGGCTTCAACTTCTTCCACATGGGCTACGCCAGCGCGATGGCGTACACGCTGTTCGTGATCATCCTGGCCGTCACGCTGCTGCAGCTGAGGCTGCTGAAGGACAAGACGAAATGAGCACGACGACCGCACCCCGCAACCGCTACGCCCGGCGCGACGCCCGGATCCGGCGGCGCCGGGCCGTCACCTACGCGCTCCTCGGCCTCGGCCTGCTGGTCATGGCGGCACCGTTCCTGTGGATGGCCCTGTCCGCCTTCAAGACCGAGCAGGAGCTCTCCGCCAGCCCGCCCCGGTGGGTTCCCCGGGAGTGGACGCTCGACAACTTCCGCACGCTGCTGGACCTGCTGGACGCGCCGCTTTACTTCTTCAACTCGACCGTGGTCGCGGTCTGCGTGACGCTGTGCAACCTGCTGTTCTGCTCGATGCTCGGCTACGCCCTGGCCAAACTGAACTTCGCCGGCAAGAAGCTGGTGTTCGGCATCGTGATGGCCGCCCTGATGGTGCCCGGCAACCTCATGCTCATGCCGAAGTTCGTGATGATGAGCAAGCTGGGCCTGATCGACACCTACGCCGCGCTCATCCTGCCGTTCGCCGCGGGGGCCTTCGGCGTCTTCCTGATGCGGCAGTTCATGTCCAGCGTCCCCGACGAGCTGCTGGAGGCGGCCCGGGTGGACGGCGCACGCGAGTGGTACATCTTCTGGCGCATCGTGATCCCGCAGGTCAAGCCCGCGCTCGCCACCCTGTCGATCTTCGTGTTCCTGGGTTCCTGGAACAACTTCCTGTGGCCGCTGGTCGCGACCAACGACGCCGACAAGTACACCCTGCCCGTGGCGCTCGCCACCTTCGCCACCGACCCCACCAAGGCCGACGGCTCCAACGGCGTCCTCATGGCCGGGGCCTTCCTGGTCGTGCTGCCGGTGCTCGTCGTCTTCATCCTGCTGCAGAGGTACTTCACCCAGAGCATCGCCACGGCGGGACTGAAGTAGCCGCCGCCCCCCGGCCCGTACGGGCCCGCGCGCAGCCTGACGGCCCGCGGTCCCGTACGGTCCACCGCCCGCCGAGCGCCGCACCCCGACCACCGCACCGCCAGGCCCTCGCCTGCACCCACAACCCCGCCGCCAAGGGAGCCGGATCGCCGATGGACCGCCGTACATTCCTCGCAACCACCGCCGTCACCGCCGGAGCCGCCGGCTCCGCCGCGCTCGGCGCCGCCCCCGGGCACGCCGCCGCGCGCTTCCCGCGGGACCCGGAGACGGTGCTCACCGGCTGGTTCCGGGACACCTACCGCTCGCTGGAGGCGATGGTCGCCGACAACGGGCTGCCCGCCGACAACATCGACCTCAGCGGCGGCGCGCCCGTCCTGACCGAGAACACCTCCGTGACCAACATCGGCTGCTGGATCTGGTCGACCGTGGCCGCCGCCGGCCTCGGGGTGATCAGCGAGCGCGAGATGCACACCCGCCTGGCCCGCACCGTGTCCACCGTCGAGCGGATGGAGCGGCTGCACGGCTTCTGGTTCAACTGGTACCAGACGTTCACCGGCGAGGTGCTCGACGAGTGGCCCGGCAGCGGCGCCCCCGTCAACCACCTGCTGTCCACCGTCGACAACGGCTGGCTGGACGTGGCCCTGCGCATCGCCGAGGACGCCGACCCCCTGCTGCGCGGGCGCATCCGCAGGCTCCGCGCGGACCTCGACTGGTCCTTCCTGTACGTCCCCTACGACCCGGCCGACCCCGTCGCCCGCCCCGGCCACATGTCCACCGGCTTCCGGGTCGCCGACGACGCCCTGACCGGCAACTTCTACGGGGCGATGATCTCCGAGACCCGCATCGCCGGCTTTCTGGGCATGGCCGACGGCACCGTGCCGGGCGAGCACTACTGGCGGATGCTGCGCACCTTCGCCCCCGGCCAGACCCAGGGGATGCCGCCGGGCGGCGACTGGACCGTCCGCGACGGGGTGCGGTACTTCAACGGCCACTACACCTACCGCGGCCGCACCCACGTGCCCGGCTGGGGCGGTTCGATGTTCGGCGCGCTCATGCCGGAGCTCTTCGTCCCCTCCACCCGGTGGAACGCCTCCTGGCGCACCAACCTCACCCGCCACGCCCTGGCCCAGCGCGACCACGGGCTGCTCGACGCCGAGTACGGCTACTGGGGCTTCTCCCCGGCCAACGTGCCCGAGGGCGGCTACCAGGAGTACGGCGTGCAGTACCTGGGCATCTCGCCGGAGGGCTACTGCTCCAACACCGACCGCACCTACGTGCCGTACGGCGCGCCGAGGCCCGACCCCTCCGCCTACACCAACGGCGTCGTCACCCCGCACGCCGCGTTCCTCGCCCTGCTCGTCACGCCGCGGGCCGCGCTCGCCAACCTGCGCGACCTCGCCCGCGACTTCGACGCGTACGAGGACGGCTACGGCTTCTACGACTCCGTCAACGTCGGCACGGGCACGGTCAGCGACCGGATGCTCTCCCTGGACCAGGGCATGACCGCCGCGGCCCTCGCCCAGGTGCTCAGCCCCGGCCTGCTGCAGCGCCCGTTCCGCACCGGCGGCTTCCGCCGCCGCCTCAAGCCGCTGCTGGCCAGGGAGGACTTCGGCATATGAGCACCCCGCAGCCCGCCGCGCCCCGCCGCCGTACCGTCCTCGGCCGCCTCGGCGCCGCGGCCGTGACCACGCACGGCGCCCTCGGCGCCGCACCGGC
>NZ_BAAAPF010000234.1:0-11595 GCF_039531005.1 Streptomyces synnematoformans | reverse complement strand
GCCACCGGCCGGCCCGCCGCCCGCGGCCCGCCTCGACGCCGAACCCTCGCTCGCCGAGCGCCCGCTGCGCGGGGCGCCCTCCGCTCTCCCTCCCGCGCGGCGCGGGGTGCGGGCGGGGGCCGGGGGGAGCTGGCCCTTCTGGGGGCCCCAGTCGTTCGGGTCGGGGACGCCCGGGGGCTGCATCTGGCGGCGCTTCGGGCCGCCGTCGTGGGGCTCGCCCGGTTCCTTCGCGCCCGGCCAGGCCTTCGCGACCCGGGCCGCCAGCACGAAGTCCTTCCGCAGCGGGTGCCCCTCGAACTCCTCCGGCAGCAGCAGCGGCACCAGGTGCGGGTGGCCGGCGAAGTCGACGCCGAACATCTCGTGCGTCTCCCGCTCGTGCCACGCCGCCCCCGCGTACACGCCCGTCGCCGTCGCCAGCGCCGGCGCGCCGTGCGGCACCGTCGTACGGAGCAGCAGCCGGCGCGGCGGCGTGCCGACCGCGACGACGTGGGCGGCGACGCGGAAGCCCTCGTCCGGTTCGTCGACGGCGCTGAGCCAGTCGAAGAACGTGCAGCCCAGCTCGTCGCGGGCCGTCTGCAGCGCCGTAGTCCAGGCGGCGGGCGGCACGTCGACGGTCAGGACGCCGTACGCCGTGCGCGCCGCCGCGCCCGGGCCGAACAGCTCCTCCGCCGCCCGCGGCAGCCACCCCACGGGTCCGGCGTCGTCCGCCTCCCCCGGCTCGGTCATCCGCCGGCCTCCCCGTTCGGCCCGTTCGGCGGCTGCACCAGCCCGCTCGTCAGCGCCGCCGCGGACGTCGGGGCGGCCGCGGCCGCCCCGTTCCCGTACCGCTCCCGCAGCGACTCCCGCGCGATCTTCTCCTGCAGCTTCAGGATGCCCTGCAGCAGCGCCTCCGGCCGCGGCGGGCAGCCCGGCACGTACACGTCCACCGGGACGATCTGGTCCACGCCCTTCGTCACCGCGTACGAGTCCCAGTACGGCCCGCCGCAGTTGGAGCACGCGCCGAAGGAGATCACGTACTTCGGCTCCGGCATCTGCTCGTACAGCCGCTTCACCGACGGCGCCATCTTGTCCGTCACCGTCCCGGACACCACCATCAGGTCCGCCTGCCGCGGGCCCGGCGCGAACGGGATGACGCCGAGGCGGATGAAGTCGTGCCGGGCCATCGACGCGGCGATGAACTCGATCGCGCAGCAGGCGAGGCCGAAGTTGAAGACCCACAGGCTGTAGCGGCGGCCCCAGTTGAGCACGACCTTCATCGGCTGAGGTGCCAGGCGCTGCAGTACGCCGAGGCGCTGCTCGGGGTGCTCGGGCTGCACGGGGTTCAAGTCCATTCGAGGACGCCCTTCTTCCAGGCGTAGAGCAGGCCCACGGCGAGGAAGCCGAGGAAGATGAACATCTCCACCAGCGTCACCGCCCCGTACCCCGGGGCCGCGAAGACCGTCGCCCAGGGGAAGAGGAAGATGGCGTCGACGGCGAAGATCACGTACAGGAAGGCGTACACGTAGTAGCGGACCTGCGTGTGCGCCCAGCCCTCCCCGACCGGGTCCACCCCGCACTCGTACGTGAGCAGCTTCTCCGGCGTCGGCACCGCGGGCCGCAGCAGCCGGGCGCCGCCGAAGGCGACGGCGACGAAGAGCAGGCCCAGCACGGCGACGAGGCCGACCACCCCGTAGCCGTCGAAGTACCCGGCGGCAACGGCGTCGGCGGCGAACATGTCCGGCACCTCGGCTTCGCTCCCTGACTGCAGTGGCTGGCTGACCCGTGCGCATTCGGTCAGGACATCGACCTGTACGGGCAAGGAGTGTAGGCCCTGCCCCGCGCGCTGTGCCCATCCCGTGCACGCCACTTCCGCCGCGCCGCACGCGTCCCGCCCGCCGCACCCGGCCCGCACCGGGGCGCCGAAGCGGAGACTCCTCCGCAAAGGGTGGGGTTAACCCCCGTACGTTCCCCCCACACCCCCCATGGCGTCGCGGTACTCCGGCGCGGCACCCTGGGAGGATGACGTACAGCCGCCCCGGCGCGGAGCCGCAGCCCAAGCCCCGCGGCGCTGAGCCGCTGCCTCCGCCGCGCGCGCCGCTCAGCGGCGCGACCTGGCTTGAGATCGTGCATCTGCTGGTGAACCTCCCCGTGGCGATCTTCGCGTTCACCTACGTCTCGATCTGGCTGTACGCCGGCGCGTTCCTGTCGATCACCGTCATCGGACTGCCGCTGCTGGCCGCGGGCCTCGCCGGCGCGCGCGGGATCGGCGCGTGGGAGCGCGCGCGGGCGCGCGTGCTGCTCGGCGTGCACGTCGAGGCGCCGACGCCGATCCGGCGCAGCACCTACGGGGGCTTCCTGCCGTGGCTGTGGGCGATGCTGAAGGACCCGGTGGGCTGGCGGACGACGCTGTACAGCGTGATGCGGCTGCCGTGGGGGGTCCTCACCTTCGGGCTGACGATGGTGTCGCTGTTCGTGCTGTGGCCGCTGCTGCCGTGGCTGGCGCGCGGGCTGACGGAGGTGGACCGGGCGATGGTGCGCGGGCTGCTGGCACCGTCGGACCCGCTGGAGCGGCGGATCAAGGAGCTGGAGGAGAACCGCGGGGTCGTGGTGGACACGGCCGCGGCGGACCTGCGGCGCATCGAGCGCGACCTGCACGACGGCGCGCAGGCCCGGCTCGTCGCGCTGGCGATGGGTCTGGGCCTGGCGAAGGAGAAGCTGCTGGAGGACCCGGAGGCCGCGGCCGAGATGGTCGACGAGGCGCACGGCGAGGTGAAGCTGGCGCTGCAGGAGCTGCGCGACCTGGCCCGCGGCATCCACCCGGCGATCCTCACCGACCGCGGCCTCGGCCCGGCGCTGTCCGCCGTCGCCGCCCGCTGCACGGTGCCCGTCACGGTGACCGTCGACCTCAGGGAGCGGCCGGCGCAGGCCATCGAGGGCATCGCGTACTACACGGTCTCCGAGCTGCTGCAGAACATCAGCAAGCACAGCGACGCGAAGACCGCGAGCGCCGACGTGTGGCGGGCGGAGGGCCGCATCATGCTGCAGGTCACCGACGACGGCCGGGGCGGCGCCCGGCTGGACGCGGGCTCGGGGCTCTCCGGGCTGGCGGAGCGGCTGGGGTCGGTCGACGGGCTGCTGGTGGTGGAGTCCCCGAGCGGCGGCCCCACGGTCGTCACGGCCGAGCTGCCCTGGCGCAACCGCGAGACGGAGCCCCAGGCGCAGGGGCAGGCCCCGGGGCAGGGCCCCGGGCGGGGGCGGTGGCGGGCACGGGCTGCGCGCGTGTAGGCGTACGGCCGAGGGTGGGGTTTTCCCCCGTACCGACAGACCGACCTGCTCCATGGCCCGCGGCGCCCCCGCCGGAGAGGCTGGAGGCACAAGCTCGACAGACCCGTCACCAGCGCTCCGGCAGAAGGACTTCCGACGATGGACAGCACCGCGTACGCCCCCGAGGCCCGCCGCCCGCGGGTTCCCCTCGCCCTGCGCGCCCCCTTCGAGGCGCGCACCTGGCGCGAGTTCCTCTACCACCTGCTCAGCCTGCCGGTGTCGATCGTGTTCTTCGTCTACACGATCACCATGCTGTCGCTGGGCGTCGGCCTGCTGATCACGTTCCTCGGCGTCCCGGTGCTGGCCGGGATGCTGGCGGGCTGCCGCGGCATGGGCTACTTCGAGCGGGCCCGCGCGCGGCTGCTGCTCGACCTGAAGGTCGACGACCCGGAGCCGCTGCACCGGCGGGCCTCCGGGTTCATGGGCTGGGTCGGTTCGCTGTTCCGCAGCGGCGAGTCGTGGCGGAGCATGCTCTACGGGCTGCTGCACATGTTCTGGGCGGTCTGCTCGTTCGCGATCTCCGTGGCGATGATGACCTGGGCCTGGTCGATGGTCACGTACCCGCTGTGGCAGTGGGTCTTCCCGGCGCACTGGGGCCAGGAGGGGCTGCAGGTGTACGGGAACGAGTCCGGGGAGGGCTGGTACCTGGACTCGGCGCTGGAGCAGGCCTTCGCCGTCGTCGTCGGCGGGGTGGCGCTGCTCGCCTCGCCGTGGGTGGTGCGCGGGCTGTCGTACGTGGACCGGGCGATGGTCGTCGGGCTGCTGGGCCCGTCGAAGCTGGCGACCCGGGTGCAGGAGCTGGAGACGGACCGCGGCGTCGTGGTGGACACGGCGGCGGCGGACCTGCGGCGCATCGAGCGCGACCTGCACGACGGCGCGCAGGCCCGGCTCGTCGCGCTGGCGATGGACCTGGGCCTGGCGAAGGAGAAGCTGCTGGAGGACCCGGAGGCCGCGGCCGACATGGTCGACGAGGCGCACGGCGAGGTGAAGCTGGCGCTGCAGGAGCTGCGCGACCTGGCCCGCGGCATCCACCCCGCGATCCTCACCGACCGCGGCCTCGGCCCGGCGCTGTCCGCCGTCGCCGCCCGCTGCACGGTGCCGGTGTCGGTGACCGTGGACCTGCTGGAGCGGCCGGCGCAGTCCATCGAGGGCATCGCGTACTACACGACCTCGGAGCTGCTGCAGAACATCAGCAAGCACAGCGGCGCGAGCCGGGCGATGGTGGACCTGTGGCGCGCGGAGGGCCGGCTGATGATCCAGGTCACGGACGACGGCCGGGGCGGCGCCCGGCTGGACGCGGGCTCGGGGCTCTCCGGCCTGGCGGAGCGGCTGGGGTCGGTCGACGGGCTGCTGGTCGTCGACTCCCCGCCGGGCGGGCCGACGGTCGTCACGGCGGAACTCCCCTGGCGCTCGTAACCGCGCCGCGCTGCCCCGCCCCCCGGCTTCCCCACGGGGTATCCGCTCCGGTGGCTCCCCTTGTCGCCGAATCCTGGGATGCTGGAGGTCTACACATCTTCGTATGGGGGGCAGGCAACGGTGGAGGACAGCGTGCGGGTGGTCATCGCCGAGGACTCGGTGCTGCTCCGGGAAGGGCTCACCCGGCTGCTCACCGACCGGGGCCACGAGGTCGTCGCCGGTGTCGGTGACGGCCAGGCGCTGGTCAAGACGGTCGGCGAGCTGGCCGCCGAGGGCAGCGCGCCGGACGTCGTCGTCGCCGACGTGCGGATGCCGCCGACCCACACCGACGAGGGCGTCCGCGCGGCCGTGCAGCTGCGGCGCGACCATCCCGACGTCGGCGTGCTGGTGCTCTCCCAGTACGTGGAGGAGCAGTACGCCACCGAGCTGATCGCCGGCTCCAGCCGCGGGGTCGGGTACCTGCTGAAGGACCGGGTCGCGGAGGTCCGCGAGTTCGTGGACGCCGTCGTCCGGGTCGCCGAGGGCGGCACGGCGCTCGATCCCGAGGTCGTCGCCCAGCTGCTGGGCCGCAGCCGCAAGCAGGACGTGCTCGCCGGTCTGACCCCCAGGGAGCGGGAGGTCCTCGGCCTGATGGCCGAGGGCCGGACGAACTCCGCGATCGCCGCTCAGCTCGTCGTGAGCGACGGCGCGGTCGAGAAGCACGTGAGCAACATCTTCATGAAGCTGGGCCTGGCACAGAGTGAGGGAGATCACCGCCGGGTGCTCGCGGTCCTCACGTACCTCAACTCCTGACCCGCTCAAGGGCCGCTCAGCGCCGCTCAGGGCCGCTCTGCGGCGCCCCCCGGCGCTCTCCCGGCCCGCCGCCAGGTGCGCACTACCGGCGGGCGCCAAGCCGCCCCCATGTCACATCCGCGCCCCGCTGACAAGTGATTGTCAGCCCGGAGGAAGGGGTTATGAGGGGGGTTAGATCGGAACAAATGCGGATATAGCCCTCCGTCTCGTCACCGTCCAGTTTGCGGACACGCTGAGGAAGGCATGCCTAACCGACGTACGATGGTCACTGGGTCAGGCGGTCGGTATCCCGTTCCCGAGCGGCCGCCGCGAGGGAGGTCCACGAAGGTGACCAGCGAGGTCAACAGCAAAGAGGTCAAGCGCCTGGACCGGGTGATCATCCGGTTCGCCGGTGACTCCGGAGACGGGATGCAGCTGACCGGGGACCGCTTCACCTCGGAGACGGCGTCGTTCGGCAACGACCTGTCGACGCTTCCGAACTTCCCCGCCGAGATCCGCGCCCCCGCAGGCACCCTGCCGGGGGTTTCCAGTTTCCAGGTGCACTTCGCCGACCACGACATCCTCACCCCGGGGGACGCGCCCAACGTGCTGGTCGCGATGAACCCGGCCGCGCTGAAGGCGAACATCGGCGACGTGCCGCGCGGCGCCGAGGTGATCGTCAACACGGACGAGTTCAACAAGCGCGCGATGGCCAAGGTGGGTTACGCCGCGAGCCCTCTGGAGGACGGCTCGCTCGACGGGTACAGCGTGCACGAGGTGCCGCTGACCACGCTGACGGTCGAGGCGCTGAAGGAGTTCGGGCTGTCCCGCAAGGACGCCGGCCGCTCCAAGAACATGTTCGCCCTCGGGCTGCTGAGCTGGATGTACAACCGCCCGACCGAGGGCACCGAGGGGTTCCTGCGGGCGAAGTTCGCGAAGAAGCCGGACATCGCCGAGGCCAACATCGCCGCTTTCCGGGCCGGGTGGAACTTCGGCGAGACGACGGAGGACTTCGCGGTCTCCTACGAGGTCGCGCCGGCCGAGTCCGCGTTCCCCGCCGGCACGTACCGCTCGATCTCGGGCAACCTGGCGCTGGCGTACGGGCTGATCGCCGCGGGGCAGCAGGCGGACCTGCCGCTGTTCCTCGGCTCGTACCCGATCACGCCGGCCTCGGACATCCTGCACGAGCTGAGCAAGCACAAGAACTTCGGCGTCCGCACCTTCCAGGCCGAGGACGAGATCGCCGGCATCGGCGCCGCGCTCGGCGCGGCCTTCGGCGGCGCGCTGGGGGTGACGACCACCTCCGGCCCCGGCGTCGCGCTGAAGGCCGAGACGGTGGGCCTCGCGGTGTCGCTGGAGCTGCCCCTGCTGGTCGTGGACATCCAGCGCGGCGGCCCGTCGACCGGGCTGCCGACGAAGACCGAGCAGGCGGACCTGCTGCAGGCGATGTACGGGCGCAACGGCGAGGCGCCGGTGCCGGTCGTGGCGCCGGCCACGCCGTCGGACTGCTTCACCGCGGCGCTGGACGCCGCGCGGATAGCACTGACGTACCGCACGCCGGTGATGCTGCTGTCCGACGGCTACCTGGCCAACGGCTCCGAGCCGTGGCGCATCCCGGAGGTCGACGAGCTGCCCGACCTGCGCGTGCAGTTCGCCACCAAGGCCAACCACACCCTGGACGACGGCACCGAGGTCTTCTGGCCGTTCAAACGCGACCCGCAGACGCTGGCCCGGCCGTGGGCGGTGCCCGGCACCCCGGGCCTGGAGCACCGCATCGGCGGCATCGAGAAGGAGGACGGCTCGGGCAACATCTCGTACGCGCCGTCCAACCACGACCTGATGGTGCGCACCCGGCAGGCGAAGGTCGACGGCATCGACGTGCCCGACATCGAGGTCGACGACCCCGAGGGCCCGGCGGGCGAGCGGGCGCGCACGCTGGTGCTGGGCTGGGGCTCGACGTACGGGCCGATCACCGCGGCCGTACGCCGCGTGCGCCGCGCCGGCGACCGTATCGCGCAGGCCCACCTGCGCTACGTCAACCCGTTCCCGGCCAACCTCGGCGAGGTCCTGGCCGCGTACGACAAAGTCATCGTCCCCGAGATGAACCTCGGCCAGCTCGCGGCCCTCGTCCGCGCCCGGTACCTCGTCGACGCCTACTCGTACAACCAGGTCAACGGCATGCCGTTCAAGGCCGAGCAGCTCGCCACCGCTCTCAAGGAGGCCATCGACAATGGCTGAGACGACCGCTGAGGGGCCGGCGATCGACGCCCTTTCGCTGATCCCCAAGGCCGAAGCCAAGCAGTCCATGAAGGACTTCAAGACGGACCAGGAGGTGCGCTGGTGCCCCGGCTGCGGTGACTACGCCGTCCTGGCCGCCGTCCAGGGCTTCATGCCGGAGCTGGGCCTGGCCAAGGAGAACATCGTCTTCGTCTCGGGCATCGGCTGCTCGTCCCGCTTCCCGTACTACATGAACACCTACGGGATGCACTCCATCCACGGCCGCGCCCCGGCCATCGCCACCGGCCTGGCCGCCACCCGCCGCGACCTGTCCGTCTGGGTCGTCACCGGCGACGGCGACGCGCTGTCCATCGGCGGCAACCACCTGATCCACGCGCTCCGCCGCAACGTCAACCTCAAGATCCTGCTCTTCAACAACCGGATCTACGGCCTGACCAAGGGGCAGTACTCGCCGACCTCCGAGATCGGCAAGGTCACCAAGTCCACCCCGATGGGCTCGCTCGACTCGCCGTTCAACCCGGTCTCGCTGGCGCTCGGCGCCGAGGCGTCCTTCGTCGCCCGCACGGTCGACTCGGACCGCAAGCACCTCACCGAGACGCTGCGCGCGGCGGCCGCCCACCCGGGCACGGCGCTGATCGAGATCTACCAGAACTGCAACATCTTCAACGACAACGCCTTCGAGGTGCTCAAGGACCGCGAGCAGGCCCAGGAGGCGGTGATCCGGCTGGAGCACGGCAAGCCGATCCGCTTCGGCACCGACGATCACAAGGGCGTCGTGCGCGACCCGGCCACCGGGGACCTGGAGATCGTGGAGGTGACGGCAGAGAACGAGGCGGACGTCCTCGTCCACGACGCCCACGCCGCCACCCCCACCACCGCCTTCGCCCTCTCCCGCCTCGCCGACCCCAACACGCTGCACCACACGCCGATCGGCGTGCTGCGCAGCGTGGACCGGCAGGTCTACGACACGGAGATGGCCGAGCAGCTCGACGACGCCGTCCAGCACAAGGGCAAGGGCGACCTGGGCGCCCTCCTCGCCGGCGGCGACACCTGGACGGTCCTCGGCTGAGCCGACGGGCCGCCCGGGGCCGACACGGCCCGGACCCGGACCCGGGCCCGCACCCCGGGTCCGGGTCCGGGCGCTTTGCCGGGCGCCCCGCCCCGGTGTGCCGTCCGGGGGCGCTGCCTCAGGCCCGTGCCGTGTCGTATCCGGCGCGGGCCGTGGCCACCTCGGCCACGCTGTCGTTCGCCCAGACCGCCAGCGGCCGCACCAGCCGGGCCGCCTGCCCGCCGAGCGGGCTCAGCGAGTACTCCACGTGCGGCGGGATGACCGGCTTCGCCTCGCGCAGCACCAGGCCGTCGCGCTCCAGCGTCTGCAGCGTCTGCGCGAGCATCTTCTCGCTGACGCCGCCGATCCGCCGCCGCAGCGCGCTGAACCGCATCGTGCCGTCCTGCAGCGCCAGCAGCACCAGCACGCCCCAGCGGCTGACGACGTGCTCCAGGATGTTCCGCGCGGGGCAGTCGGGCTCGATCACGTCCGGAAAGCCCCGCAGCCCGACCTCTTCACTTACCTTCATCCCAGTACCTTACGTCAAAGTGGGTACTTTCTCGCCGTAAGCGTGGAGCCTACGGTGGTTCTCATGAAGATCACCGTCACCGGAGCCACCGGACACCTCGGCCGCCTCGTCGTCGCGGCCCTGCTGGAGCAGCTGCCCGCCGAGCGGATCGCCGCCGTCGTGCGCAGCAAGGACAAGGCCGCGGACCTCGCGGCGCGCGGCGTGGAGCTGCGGATCGCCGACTACGACGAGCCCGCCGCGCTCGCGGACGCCTTCCGCTCCGGCGAGCGGGTGCTGTTCATCTCGGGCAGCGAGGTGGGGCGGCGGGTGGCGCAGCACCGGGCGGTCGTCGAGGCCGCCGCGGCGGCGGGCGTCGGGCGGCTCGCGTACACCGGGATCCTCGGCGGGCCGAAGGCCGACTTCCCGCTCGCGGACGAGCACAAGGCCACCGAGCAGCTGATCCTCGACTCCGGGCTGCCGTACGTCTTCCTGCGCAACGGCTGGTACCACGAGAACTACACCGAGCACCTCGCGCCCGTGCTCGAACACGGCGCCGTCCTCGGCAGCGCGGGCGACGGCCGGATCGCCTCCGCCGCCCGCGCCGACTACGCCGCCGCGGCGGTCGCGGTGCTGACCGGCGAGGGGCACGAGGGCCGGGCGTACGAGCTGAGCGGCGACACGGCGTGGAGCCTCCCGGAGTACGCCGCCGAGGTCGCCCGGCAGTCCGGCGCCCCCGTCGGCTACCGCGACCTGCCGCCGGACGGGCACCTGCGGGCTCTGGTCGGCGCCGGGATGCCGGAGCCGGTGGCCGAGATGCTGGTCGGCGTCGACGCGGCGGTGTCCCGCGGGCTGCTGGCGGGGACGACGGGCGAGCTGGCCCGGCTCATCGGGCGGCCGACGACGCCGCTGGCGGAGGCGGTGGCGGCGGGGCTCGCGGCCGTACGCGACACGCCGCAGGAGTAAGGACCCAAATGCTGATACGAGAATGACAACCGGCTCGTCCGCCCGCTACCGTCGTCACGGCGAAGGCCGTGTGGGACGGCGGACGGGAGGGCGGCCGTGGGGTCATCAGGTGACGCTCCGGCGAGGTCGGCGGGCGAGGCGCGGCTCGGGCTGCTCTACGGCTTCGCCGCGTACGGCAGCTGGGGGATCATCCCGCTGTTCTGGCCGCTGCTGGAGCCCGCGAGCCCCGCGGAGATCCTGGCCAACCGGATGGTGTGGTCGCTCGTCGCCTGCGTGCTGCTCCTGCTGGTGCTGCGCCGCTGGGCGTGGATCCGGCCGCTGCTGCGCGAGCCGCGGCGGCTGGGGCTGGTCGCGGCGGCCGCGGCGACGATCACGGTCAACTGGTTCGTCTACATCTGGGCGGTCAACTCCGGACACGTCGTCGAGGCGGCCCTCGGCTACTTCATCAACCCCCTCGTCAGCATCGCCTTCGGGGTGCTGCTGCTGCGCGAACGGCTGCGCGTCGCGCAGTGGGTCGCGGTCGCGGTGGGCGCGGCGGCGGTGGTGGTGCTGACGGTGGGGTACGGGCAGCTGCCGTGGATCGCGCTGGTGCTGGCGTTCTCCTTCGGGACGTACGGGCTGGTCAAGAAGCGGATCGGGCTGGAGGGCATCGAGTCCTTCGCGGCGGAGACGTCGGTGCAGTTCCTGCCGGCGCTGGGGTTCATGCTGCTGCTCGGCGCCCGCGGCGACGCGACGTTCCACACGGAGGGCGTGGGCCACGCGCTGCTGCTCGCGAGCTGCGGGGTGGTCACGGCGTTCCCGCTGATCTGCTTCGGCGCGGCGGCGGTGCGGCTGCCGCTGTCGACGATCGGGCTGATGCAGTACCTGGCGCCGACGCTGCAGTTCCTGCTGGGCGTGCTGTACTTCCACGAGTCGATGCCGGCGGAGCGGTGGGCGGGCTTCCTGCTGGTGTGGCTGGCGCTGGCGCTGCTCACGTACGACGCGCTGCGCACCGCGCGGCGGGGGCGGCTGGAGCTGCGCCGCGCGGAGGCGGTACAGGCGTCGGCAGCGGCGGCCGGTCCGGAACATGCGGCGGGTAAGACGGGTAAGACGACGGCGGATTCGGCCCGCTCCGCATGAGCCGCAGCCGCGGGAGCCGCGGCGGGCTGCGAGGGGTCGGCCGGGAGGGCGCGCGTAGGCTGCGGGGATGGCGGACGAACGGGCGGGCGGGTCGAAGCTGCGGGCCCAGGTGGGGACCGCGGGGGTCATGGGCGCGCTCGCCGGGGCCGCGCTCGCCGGCGGACGGGGCGCCCGCGCGGCGGTCGGGGGCGCGGGCGCGGCGGCGGCCGGGGTCGGGGCGGCCGTCTTC
>NZ_BAAAPF010000233.1:0-11630 GCF_039531005.1 Streptomyces synnematoformans | reverse complement strand
TTATGTTGGCACTTCAATCTGTCTCACAGATCACGCAGTTACGTGGGTGCAACTGCTGTCTCAAGGGGCTACATGGAGCGCACAGGTACGTCGTCCGTCCTTGATGCCGAGGATGAGAAGGATCCGGTAGAGGAGGAAGATCAGGAAGCTGTCGTCCTGATGCACCGCACGTCGGCGGCACGGGCGAGCAGAGACTTGGGGTTCGACGCGTCCGCCGTGTTGGAACGGGCTGGCGTACGCGACGGCAAGCGGTTCATGCTCGGAGCCGATGGCTCTTACGACGTGCACCTGAACAGGTTCGGCCGGGAGCTGGACAGCTGGGGCGTGCGGTCGGACAACGGCCACAAGGGCTACATGCGCGACATCATGCTGTACTGCCGGTTCCTGCACGAGTCGCGGGGCGGGAAGTCGATCTGGGAGACCGACAGCGATGATCTGAGGGCGTACAAGGCGGTCCGGCTGCGGATGGAGGGCCCGGGCACGGTCTCGGCCTCCACCTGGCGGAGGTCGATCGCGGCGCTCGACAAGTGGGTGCAGTGGTCGCTCTACGAGGAGCTGCTGACGCGGGAGCCGTTCCGGTACGTCGACAAGACGGTCATGACGCCGCAGGGCCCGAAGCGGGTGCGGGTCAACGCCGAGTACGACGTGGACGACGACGAAGAGCCGCTGCGTATCGTGCAGTTTGTCGACTATCTGCTGTGGCGGAACGTCGGGCTGCGGGGCGAACTGCCCGACGGGCGTCCGGATCCGACGTGGCGGGGGCGGCACGACGAGCGCAACGCGCTGTTCGCGGACTCGCTCGTCTACACCGGGATGCGGCTCGGCGAGGGGGCGAGTCTGCTCACGACCGAGCTGCCGCCGGTGGCCGGCAGCCGGGTCCGGGGCGATGTCCATCTGTCGTCGGCGGTGACCAAGCGGCACAGGGCCCGGACGGTCTACGCGAACCTGCGGACGCTGCGGTCGTGGCACCACTACCTGGCCATCGAGCGGGACGCGGTGATGCAGCGGGCACGGGCTCGCGGGCACTTCGGGAAGGTCGAGGACTTCGTGCCGGTGCGGCGGGCTGGCCGGCACGCGCTGACCGTCGCGGGCAGCACCCGGGCCTGGTCGTATTCGAAGATCGGCGTCGAGCTACGCCGGAAGCTGTTCCGCGTCGATGCAGCGGGGCGCCCCCAGGAGCCGCTGGCGCTGTGGCTGGGTGAGGATGGCCAGCCACTGAAGCCGTCGACGTGGCAGTCCGCGTTCCGGCGGGCGAACGAGCGGTGTGCTTCGTTTGGGATCGACCTAGTGGTCACCCCCCACGTCCTGAGGCACGTTTTCGCTGTTCAGATGCTTGGGCTGATGCTCAGGCAGACCATCCGGGCACTCGGCCAGAGCGAGGACCGGCACTTCACGCGCGCCGAACTCAAGCGCCTGCTGTTCGGCAGCCCGATGCGCAAGCTGGCGAAGCTGCTCGGCCATGCGCAGGAGTCGACGGTCTACATCTACCTGGACCTGCTGGATGAGTTCCAGGAGATCGTGTTGTCCGCCCTCGCCGAGTGGGACGCGCAAGTCGCCGCCCTGGAGGCGGCCCGTGTGGAAGTGGAGGCAGTGTGAGCTCGCGGCGGGTCCGCTTCCCCGCGGTGCCGGATGTGTCCGCGCCGCCGGAACCAGTGCCGAGGATCGGACCGGTCGCCTTCACCTTGCGGTTTGACCACGAAGAGCATCACTTCGATCTGTCGCAGATGCCCTGTCTACGGCTGGTCCGCGCGCTGGCCGGTGTGCTCAGCGGGATCGGCGGCGACGAGGGGACGCGGCGCGGAGTGTATGCATTCCGTCGGATGATCACCTCCGTCCGATTGTTCGTGGGCTTCGTCGCCGCGGCCGAACAGACGGAGGCAGACGACCTCACGGCCGGCGACCTGGAGCCGGAACTGCTGGACGCCTTCGAAGAACACCTGGTCAACAAGTTCCCGGAGGGCAGCGGGCAGCCCTACACGATCCTGACGGACATCGTGCGGCTGCTGCGCGGCATCCACGCGGAGGACGGGGACATCTTCAGCGCAGAAATGCAGGCCCGGATCGGTTTCACGGCGACAACGGCGGAGCGTGCTGCGGGCAAACCGCTGGACGCCTACCCGCTGCCGGTGTTCGAGCGGATCGAAGCCGCCGCGCTGGTGGATGTGCGCGCGATTCGGGACCGGATCCTGCGTGGTGAGCGCCTGGCCGAGCGGGGTGAGGATCCCGAGACCGGCGGCTGGGGGCGGCTGGAGAACGTGCTCTGGTACATCACGCACCACGGGCCGCTCACCCCGGAGCACCGCCGACGGTACAAGGAGGTTGTCGCGCTGGGCGGCATCCGGCTGCTCAACTCGCATCTGTTCTTGACCAAGGCCGACATGGTGCCGTTTCTGTCCCTGCTGATCTGCCAGACCGGGCTGGAGCCCGAGTGCGCGAAGAAGCTACGGACCGACTGTCTGGTGAATCCGGCGCGCGGGTTCGTGAGCATCGCCTACGTCAAGAAGCGGGCCCGCGTCCACACGCACAAGACCATGCGCGTGGCGGACGGCGGGGCTCTCCACTTCCCGGGCGGCCTGATCCGGCTCGTGCTGCGGCTGACCCAGCGCGCGCGTGAGATTACCGGCTCGGATGGGCTGTGGAACGTGGTCATGGACAACGAGGTCCGCGCGGTCTATCTCCGCGGGCCAGGCCGCTCTCACATCAGTCGTGACGCAGGGGTGTGGATGGCCCGCCACGAGATCGACGAATTGGCGGACCGCGGGGGCGGCGCGGTGTCGATGGACATGCGGCGCCTGCGCAAGAGCCACAAGTCGCGGAACTACCTGCGGGCCGGCGGCATCCTCGACGACTTCGTCTCCGGCCACACCAAGGACGTCGCCGCCGGTCACTACGCGGATATCGAGGCTCACCGTGAGGTTCACGAACAGGCGGTCGAGAACGGACTGAGGGAAGCCCTCGACGCGTCGTTGGCCTCGCCGGTCGTGCTCGATGACGACGGAAGCCGCCTGGACGACGGCGGCGATGTGCTGCAACCGGAGGAAGTGCGGGTCGCACTCGGCACGGACAACGACGTGTGGCTCGCCTCCTGCCGCGACTACTACGACTCGCCCTTCGCGCTGAAGAAGGGAGCCGGGTGTCCCGTCGCCATCTGGGGCTGCCTGGAATGCCCGAATGCCGTGTTCACCACCCGGCACCTGCCCAGCCTGCTGTCGTTCCTCGATTTCCTGGAGGCGCAGCGCGAGGAGTACGCGACCGCAGAGTGGCAGGCCCGCTACGGGCTCCCTTGGGAGCGCATCGTCCACGGCATCCGCCCGAAGTTCAGCACGGAGCAGATCGCCACCGCGACCGTGATCGCCGAGGCCGCCGGGCCCCGCCTGTCACTGCCCACCCAGTTTCTGGAGCTCACCACATGACCCTCGCCCCTCAACTCGGCGTCGGCGCCGCCCCGGGCGTCGCGGACGACGAGTACGTGCTGCCCAAGCACCTCACCTCGAAGGGCACGGGCCGCGGGCCCCGGTTCGGGGAGACGGTCTGGGACCTGCGGCCCTTCGTCTTGCGTACCACCACCAAAGCCCGCCTGGACTTCTCCTCAGGTTTCGCCGACGAGATTGCTGTTCGCACAACCAAGGAATGCCTGTTCTCCCGCTTCCGACGCGGTATCCCCGCCAGCTACATGAGCGCCTCCCGGGTGAAACCGCTGAAGCTGACCGGGGCGGTCCAGGAAATGCACCGCCTGCGCGCGGTCCTGGCCGACCTGCGGGCGGTCGGGGCGTCTCGGCTTTCAGACGTTCGACGTGATCACCTGGTGGCCGTGCTCGACCAGTGGAAGACCGGGTCTGTCGAGACCGCGGCATGCCTGGTCACGACGCTGAAGCAGTTGTCCGCCCATGGGCCGTTCCTGAGCTGGGACCGGCTGACGATCCATCCTTGGCCGGGTCGCTCGGCCGCTGCGGTCGCCGGCCGGCCGCCCCGGTCGAAGGAGAACTCCACCGACCGCATCCCTGAGCACATCATGGCGCCCTACCTGCGGGGAGCCGTGTTCTACGTGACGACCGCCAGCAAGGACATCCTGGCGGCCCAGCGCATGCTGGAAGACCTGCGGGCGGCGGCGGAGCGCAAACCGTATGCCTACGGCCGGGGCCGGGCCATGTTCGCAACGCTTGCCGCCGAGCGCCGAGCCGCCGGCCGCGGACTGCCCGCGCTGCCGCCGGAGATGGCACACCTGAGGCCGGATGTGCCCGTGGTCGACGGTATCGTCCAGGCCCCGAACGTGGCGTTCATCGAGCTGCTGATCGGGGGGTACTCGGCGGACCCTGGGTTGCGGCGGATGATCGACGAGGCCGGGGGCGAATTGGGCTACGAACCCGGCGGCCTGGATTCGCCCATCTCGCCCTGGCCGGAGTCCGGCCGTCCCTGGCGCCCTCGGTTGGATCCGTTCAGCGTGAACATCGAGCTGCATTATCTGAGGACCGCCTGCTGGGCGGTGATCGCTTACCTCAGTGGTATGAGGGACTCTGAAGTGCGCGAACTCAGCCGCGATTGCGCGTTCACCGAGCCGGGGGACGACGGCCGCCCCCGCTACAAGATTCGCGGACGAGTCTACAAGCACCGCAAGCTCAGCGGGGACGAGTCCGAGTGGGTCGTGCTGGAGATCGTACATCAGGCCATCGAGGTGCTCCGGGCGATCAACAACTGCCCGCAGTATCTGTTCGGCTGGGGCCCTCGGGAGACCGGCTTCGCCCTGATGCAAGCCATCCCCGTACGGCTCCGCCGCTTCCGCGACCACCTCAATGGTCTCTTCAGCACCGACGAGGAGCTATTCGTCCCCAACGACACCAGCGCGGTCGAACTCGATGACGACCCGGACGCCGACAACCCCGACGGCAAGGAAGAGGCCGACGCCGAGGAGGACGCAGCGGAGTACGGCGAAGGGGTGCCGTGGGCCTTCACCACGGTCCAGTTCCGACGCACCGTGGCATGGCACATCGCGCACCAGCCGTTCGGCGTCGTCGCCGGAACACGCCAGTACCAACATGCCCGAACTGCCATGTTCGAGGGGTATGCCGGGACGTCGGAGTCCGGGTTCGCTGCCGAGGTGGCCAGCAACGAAGCGGCTGCCCGGCTGGACTACCTCGAAGACCTCTACCAGGACTGGAGCGACGGCGGCGCATCTGCTGGCGGGGCCGCCGAGCGAATCTCGGCGGAGTTCGAACGGATCCGCCGCGAACTCGGGGACCTGCCCGGTGTCGTATCATCCTCCGCCCGGCTGCGGACGATGCTGCAGCACCTGACCAAGACGCTTCACCCCGGAGTGCTCAACGACTGCTTCTACCAGGCTGCCACAGCCGTCTGCCGCAAGCGCGCCAAGGCCCTCGGCCGTCCCCTGCCACTGCACAACATGTGTCTGCACTGCCCCAACGCCCGCCGGTCGGCGGTGCACTTGCCCCGGCTCAGCACTGCACGGGACCAGGCCCTCACAGTGCTGGACCTGCCCAAGAAGCAACGCGAAGCTCTGCCCCGGCTGCAGGTGACCGCCCTGACCGATTACGCCACCGAACTCGATGAACTCATCCAAACCATCACCACGGACGACACCAAGGAAGGCGCGAAGTCGGTGTGAACGAAGAGACACGGCTGCGTATCCGGCACACCTTCGACCGGCTCTCGACCAGCGGCAAAGTGCTCACCGCCATCGACCGCACGCTGATGGAGGCGTTCGAGCGGCTGATGCACGGGCTGCCCGAACTCACCGACGGCAAGATCACGGTCGTGAACCTGTGCACCGAGGCCGGTGTCTCCCGCGCCTCCTACTACCGCTCGCCGGTGGCGCAGGCAGTGAAGGAGATCCTGGAGGCGCCGCAGACCCGCCGCCCGGAACCGGAGGAGTTGCGGGCGGAGGTTTCCCGGTTGAAGAAGGCGGAGCGTGAGCTTCGCAGCGAGCACGCCGCCGAGGTCCGCGAGCTGAGGGACACCGTGGCCACCTACGCCAACCAGATCCAGGTCCTGACCTTGCGCAACGCCGAACTGGAGACCCACAACGCCCGTCTCCTCGAACGGCTGCGGCAGTCCGGGGACAACGTCACGGCACTGCCGGTCCACAGCCGTTTCTCGCCCTGACCGGACGCCCCGACCTGCCGGTTCGCGTGGCCGCGAGACGCGGCAGGAAGGCGCTCGTTGCCGTCGTGCACTTACGCCACGGGCTTTATGCGACCTCCTCAGGTACACCACTGCGCCCCCCGGGGTCCGAGTACGACATGTTCGACGGCGGCATCATCTGCGGCGAGCTCCGGCGCCGCTGACCCTCACACGGGCAGGCGCCCGCCACAGACCGATACGGCAGGGAGGCCAGCCCACATCGATGACGTCGAGCTGTAGGCACCCTCGTGGAACGTGTCCGTGGGCGCCTGGCGGCCCCGCGGTTCCTTCCATCCTGGGCACCAACCGGTGGTGATTCCGTGCAGCCGTCGTTTGCTGCGCCTTCGCTCAACTATCCTGGCTTCATGGGGGATACAGAGCCGCAGTACCGCGCTTGGCTGTGCCAGCGCTACCTCTCGTTACGTGAGCTGGCCTTGGCGGACGGGACTGACGCTGTGACGGAACTCGAGGAGATCGCGCGCGCCGGGTCCGACGAGCCAGTGCGGGAACGCCTGTTGGCCCTGGCACACAGATTCGGCGTCGACATCAGCGTGTCGCCTCGTGTTGTGTCACTGCCCCGCCCACCGATCCCCCAGCACCTGGGCCACCTCTACGTGTGCCCCAACGGCGGCTGCGCCCGCAAGGAGGTACGTGCCCCGGGTGATTCGGTCCCGCTGTGCGCACTCTTCGAACATAGCCCCCTCGTGCCGCGGTCGGTATAGGCGTGGAGGCCGTCCTGCCCGTGCTGGCGAAGAAGTTCGCCGACACCTGGCTAACACTGCTAGTTCTGCCTGGGCTGCTGTACACGGCGGTGCTTGTGGTCGCCCACGCTGCCGGTCACCACGGCGCCCTGGACGGTGCACAGACACTCTCGGGACTCGAGAGCTTGGCGCGTGCCGCGCAGCGCTCGGGCTCCGCCGGGACGGTTCTGCTCCTCGTTGCCGCTGTGGCCGTATCGTCGGCAGCTGGTTATGCGGCGACTGCGCTCGGATCAGCCATCCAGTGGATATGGCTCGGAACTTGGGGCGGGGGTGGGTGGCTGGTGCGCCGTAGATCCCGCCGCTGGGATGCCGCTCACGACCGGTACGCCGCGGAGCTCCTGCGCCTTGACGGCCAGACGCCCCGCATCGATGCGGTGGCCGTGCGGCGGCTCGCTGAACTGGCCACGATACGCAACCGGATCTCGCTGGCCCGGCCGGCTCGCCCGACGTGGATTGGTGACCGGTTCGCCGCGGCCGAAATGCGGGTCTGGTCTGAGTACCGCATCGACCTCGGTTTCTGCTGGCCTCGGTTGTGGCTCGTGCTGCCGGAAGAGGCTCGTACGGAGTGCAGCGCCGCGCGGGCGGCGTTTGACTCGGCGAGCAGCCTAGCCGGCTGGGGGGCACTCTATTTTCTGGCTGGATGCTGGTGGTGGCCGGGCGCGGTCCTCGGCCTGGGGATGGTCCTGGTGGCATGGCGGAAGGGCCGCGATACGGCGACTGGGTTCGCTGACCTCATCGAGTCTGTCATTGATGTCTACGGCCCCGAACTCGGCCTGCGCCTTGGTGTGACAGCCGAACATCGGCCACTGGATACCGACGTGGGCGCGTCGATCAGCGCACAGATCCGAAAGGGAGCCTGATGGCATCGGAAGCACTGGAGCGGCTGGAGGACCGGCTGCGCGCCTTCAAGGAGGACTCCGACGGCAGTGTTCTCCTCTCGCCCATGGCGGTCCTGGACGCGGCGAACACGCTGGCAGACGCTTTGCACGAGAGTGCCGACTACAAAGTCTTTGAGTTCAGGTCGGAGAATCTCCACGCTGTGGGCTGGTTCTGCTGGCATCGCAAGGTGCTTCGAGGAACGCCCGTAGATTTCCATGAGCTGATGATCGGTCTGTTCTGCTTCTACGTCCTTGGCTTGGCAGATGGCACCGCCTCCCTGCCCTCCGGGGTAGAAGAGGTGATCCGCAAGATCTTCGGTGAACAGCCCGATCTGCCGGACATTGTCAGTGGCTTGACCGACAATCTGGCCCAGGCGGCGTTCACTTCAGACGATCCTCGGATCAGGGAGAGTCCGCTGGCCATCGAAGGCGCTGTGCTTTGTCTGCGCCTCATGCTTCAATTCCGCCCTCCCGGGCATCAGGACCACGCGCAGTGGCAGCGCTGCATGGGCGACCTGCTTCTGCTGCGCTCGGGAGCAGGCTCCCAGCACAGTCCTGACCCGGCCACGTTGGACCGTGCTGTCACCGCCTTCCGAGCCTCTCTCGACGACGCATCAGCGCGCAGGATCGAACAGGGAAGCCACCTGGTGGGGCTCATCTCCGCGCTGCTGACTTGGGAGCGAGCTACCGGGGAGCGGCACAAGGATCTGTCCGTGATAATTCCCCAAGCGCTGTCAGCCAGCCAGACGTACAGACCCCTCGACATCGGCCTCAAAGTGGAGATCTGTGGCCTTGCGATCGGCAGTCTCAAGTTGAGGAGCAGCTCGATTGGCTTCGGCGACAAGGTAATGGCGTTCCTAGAGCAGTTACTTCAGGCTGCCATCAATGCCCTCCAGAACTATGAGGCTGGCCACCTGCTTATCGCGAAAGCACGCCACTACCTCGGCACCGCGATGTTGTTCCAGGAGCAGAACCAGAAATCTGAAGTAGCGCTCGATGAGATCATTAGTCTGCTGACCCAGGCATGCCGGAAAATTCCCGTCGACGAATTCCACTACGGAAATGCACTGCACAATCTAGCGGCCGCATTCGACTTGCGCACCTCCATGTTCGACCCCTCGATCCAGAATCCGGACCTATCCATTCTCGACTTGCAAATCGATGTCCTTCGCCCCGCTGTCGATATCACACCCGATGTCGATGGATTCGTCCTCGGCCGCCTCGGCGCCGCCTACTTTCATAGATTCCTGGTCACCAGGCAACGGGATAGCAGCGATCTACAGGACGCGATCCGTTTCCTGGAGCGCGCCCTCGAAAAAGGTACGGGGAGTGCAGAGCAGGATGGCATGAACCACACAAGCCTGGTCAATTCCCTCTCGGCGCTCCTCAAGCGTAACGCTGCGGACATCCACCTCATCGACCGTCTCATCAGCCTCGCCCGACAGGCAAGTATGTTTCCAGATTCTGAGGAATCCAGGATGAATGAGGTGTTGGCCGACGCGCTATACGCACGGTATCGCGTTACGAGGGACAGAAACTCGGCTGCCGAGGCTGCACGCCTCTTGCGGAACACTGTCCGTACCCTTGATGCGGACGACCCAAATTATCTCGCCAACCGCTTTAGCGCACTCGCCAAGCTCTCGCTAGTCACCGGCAACCGTGACCTCTTCACTGAGCTGGCCATCGGCATGGAATCTACTGTGAACGAGAGGACCGCCGCCGAGAGGTTTGCCCTGCGTGCGAGGCAAGCAGAGCTGCTCGCCGAAGGAAGTAAGGCCGAAGGCGGCCATTTCGAGCTGAAGATGGCCATCCACCTCATCAAGGGTCTCCTCGCTGAGTCGGATTGCTCGGACGCTGATCGGAGCACGCTCTTGCCGTTGCTTGCTGACCTGCTCGTGCAGGGGCATCACGAGGGTCTGCCGGGTGATCTCAACGAAACGGTCGAAATTGCGCGTCAGGTCGTAGCAGCAGAGACACGCTCCAACGGCTTCTCTTACGGCCGCCAGTGCGCCACGCTGGGCCTGGCACTGAAGCTGCGCTTTGATCAAGACGGCAGAGCAGCGGACCGGAGCGAGGCGTACACCATGCTGGCCCGCGCTCGGGAAGTCAACGAGCTCACCCCCTCCGACCGGGTCAGCATTGACGCCCAACTAGGTCTCCTCGCCGCCGCTGGTGCCGACTGGCACACTGCGCTGTCGGCCTTCCGCCGAGCCCTCGGCCTGCTGCCGCAACTCGCATCCCCCCGCGGACATTTCCTGGACCAACAGCGTGAGCTGGTAGGCGGAGGCAACCTGGCGAGCGACGCGGCAGCCTGCGCCCTCAACACCGGTCTTCCCGAACTCGCCTTGGAACTGCTCGAACAGGGGCGCGGCATCCTGCTGGCCCGCAGCGCCGTGGGACATGCTGGCGACGCTACGACAGACCGCCTGGCCGCCGAACACCCACAGACGGCCCGCCGGTTCCAGGACATCATCGAGGCACGTGACACCGTGTGGCATGACAAACTTGCCGAAGCGGGGGGCGGGACGCATACCGGGAACCAGGCGGAGACCACGGGTGGCGAGAACTCCGACCGGCGGCACGAACTGGACGGGGCCTTCGAAGCGATCGTCGCAGAGATCCGCGCACTCCCCAGCTACGAGAACTTCCTGCGCCCCGTGCCCGCGGACCAGCTGCGACAGACCGCATCACAAGGACCAGTCGCAGTCATCAATATCAGCGCGTACCGTTGCGACGCCCTTCTCGTCACATCCACGGGCATCAGTGTGCTCCCTCTTCCTGACCTGACCGAGCAGCGCTGTCGGCAGCGTTTCCACGACCTCATGAGCGCGCAGTCGGCACGGCACTCTACCGACGCCCGGGAGCAGGCAGCGGCCAGTGAACGGATCCGGGACCTGCTGCACTGGCTGTGGCACGCAGTGGCCCGCCCCATCGCAGACGCCCTCACACTTACTCCACACGACGGCGGCTCGGCGCAGCGGATGTGGTGGTGCGCCACAGGACTGTTGTCCTTCTTGCCACTGCACGCAGCGGCCGACCGGGACGGCAACGGGTTCCTGCCCGATCTCGCCATCTGCTCCTACACTCCAACGCTCAGTGCGTTGCTCCAGGCCCGCCGCCGACCGATCCGCTCCGGCTCCTCCCTGGTCGTCGCGGTCCCGGATGGCCCGGGAGCAGCACCCCTGCCCGGTGTCCGGCACGAGGCTGAAGCCGTAGCCCAACTGCTCGGCGACGCACAGGTCGTCGAAGGGCCCACAGCCACGCAAGCGGAGGTGCTCCACCGCCTTGACGCCGACATCAACATCGCCCACTTCGCCTGTCACGCCAGCGCCGACCCCGGCAACGCGTCACGCAGCGCATTGCTGCTGCACGACGGCCCCCTTGTCATGCCTCAGATCGCCCGGCGGCGCGTCGGAGCGGCGAACATCGCCTACCTGTCCGCCTGCAGTACATCCCAGGGCGTTGTCGGTCTCACCGAGGAGGCCGCGCATCTGGCCGGCGCCTTCCAGCTAGCCGGATTCCGGCATGTGATCAGCACCCTGTGGCCGATCAGCGATGAAATCGCCGTCGAAGCCGCCAGTCTCGTCTATCAACGACTCAGCACCGTCGGCCCAGCGGAGGCCGTGAACCACACGGTCCGCGTCCTGCACACGAAGTACCCCAGGGTGCCGACCCTGTGGGCTGGCCTGCTGCATGCGGGCCCTTGAGCCGTTCCCCCTGCCCGGTGGTGATACACGATGCGGAGAGAGGCGTTGGACCGCTCTGAGATTGGTGCAAGCGGCGATGATCACGCCGCCAGGACGTAGATCAGCTGTGAGACACCTCGGCGTTGAGACAGGTTGACAGACCGCATAAC
>NZ_BAAAPF010000232.1:0-11637 GCF_039531005.1 Streptomyces synnematoformans | reverse complement strand
CGCTCGCCACCCGGCGCGCGTCGAGCTGGGCGAGCGCCGCCGCGGCCAGGGCGACGGCCGACTCGGCGGCCCCGAAGGCGTCCCCGGGCCCGCGGCCGGCGGCCGTGCACAGCAGCCGGTGCCGCAGCGCCATCGCGGGCGTGGTGAACACCAGCCCCTCCGGAACGGTGGGGTCGCCGCCCAGCAGCGAGGCGAGCAGCGGCTCCGAGGGCACCAGCTCGGTGTAGCGGTCGGCGCCGCGGGGGTGCGCGAACTGCTGCTCGCTGCCCAGCCGTTCGACGTAGACCGACGCGGGGTCCATCGTCTGCTCGACGCCGTCCACCCGCGCCCGTACGACACCGTCGCGTACGAGGACGAGCCCGAAGACCTCCGCGGGGCGCACCGGCGTCCACCCGGCGGGCGGAGCGCCGCAGCACACGTCGGCGACGCAGAGATCGTCGGCGGTCAGGAGCGCGTGCCGGGTCACGGCCATGGAACCGAGCCTTGCACACGGGGGCGCGGATCGCGCACGAACTTACAAGCGCGGACCGGCGAGGGGGCGGGAGCGTGGCCGGCGTACGGCGGTGCCTGGCCGCCGGCGTGGCGAAAGGGAGCGGTGATGAGAGGGACGTACGACGGGAACGGCGGGCCCGGGAGCGGCGCACAGGAGAACGGCGCACAGGAGAGCGGGGAGCAGGGGAGCGGCGCGGCGGACGCCGCGGGCGCCTGGGGGCGGCGGCGGCTGCTGCGGGGCGCCGGGGCGCTGGCCGCGGGCGCGGTCGTTGCGGCGGCGCCGGGCGCGCCGACGGCCGCGCCGAGGTCGCGGGGTGCCGCGTACGACGGGCCGGTCGACGGTCTGGTGGACGGCCCGGTGGACGGCCCGGGGGGCGCGGCCGTGTTCCGGGCCGGGCGGTTCGAGGTGGTGGCGCTGCTGGACGCGCACGGGACGTTCCCCATGTCCCGCGAGGAGGCCTTCCCCGACGCCGGCGCCACCGCGTGGGCGGACGCGCGGCGCGTCGACCCGCGGGCCTTCGGGCCCGGCGGCGCCTGGGAGCTGGACTTCCGCTGCTTCGCCGTACGGCGCCCGGGCGGCCGGGTCGTCCTCGTGGACTCCGGTGTCGGCCCGGCCGACAGCCCCGCCGCGAGCTGGGCGCCGGTCCCGGGCCGGCTGCACGAGCGGCTGGCCGCCGCCGGCATCGAGCCGGCCGACGTCGACACCGTCGTGCTCAGCCACCTGCACGAGGACCACTACGGCTGGTCCGTGACACCCGACGGCGAGCCCGCCTTCCCCCGCGCCCGCTACGTCGTCCAGGCCGCCGAACTCGCCGCCCTCGCACCCGACGACGCCGCGACGACGTACGCCGTCGCCCCGCTGCGCGCGGCCGGCCGCCTCCACGCCGTCGACGGCGGCACCCGGCTGGTCGCCCACCGCGGCGGGGACGCCGTCACGCTCGTACCGACGCCCGGGCACACGCCGGGGCACCAGTCGGTCGTCGTCGACGGCGGGCACCGGCGGATCGTCATCGCCGGGGACGTCGTCGTGCACGCGGTGCAGCTCGTCGACCCCGCCGTGCGGTACTTCTTCGAGGAGGACCCGGACCTCGCCCGCCGCACCCGGCGCCTGCTGCTGGAACGCGCCGAGGAGCGCCGCGCGGTCCTCGCCACGGCGCACCTGAACCGGCCGTTCGTCCGGTTGTGCTGACCCCGGGCGGCGCCCGCCCCTCCCGCCCCCTCCCGTACGCGACCGGGCGCGTCAGGAGGGGCGGGGTTCCCCGGGGCGGTAGCTGGCCCTGATGTGGACGCGCTCGCCCTGGGGGCCGAGGATGCTGAGGAACTCCACGGCGCGGTCGTCGGCGTTGCCGAACCAGTGCGGGAGGTGGGTGTCGAACTCGGCGACCTCACCCTCGGCGAGGACGAAGTCCCGGTCGCCGAGGACGACGCGGAGCCGCCCGCGCAGGACGTACAGCCAGTGGTAGCCCTCGTGCGCGCGGGGGTCGGGTTCGCGGCCGTCGGTCAGGCCGGCGGGCAGGATGTGCTTGAACGCCTGCGGCCCCCCGGGCTTGCGCGTCAGCGGCACCACCGTCATCCCGTTCCGGGTGAACGGCTGCGGATACACCCGGGGGTCGACGTCGGCCGGAGCGCCGATCAGCTCCTCGACCGGCATCCGGTAGGTCCTCGCCAGGGGCAGGAGGAGTTCCAGGCCCGGTTTGCGCACCCCGGACTCCAGGCGGGACAGGGTGCTGACGGTAATGCCGGTGGCCTCCGACAGCGCGGTCAGGGTGATCCCGCGGCGCAGCCGCAGCTCGCGCATCCGCGGCCCGACCGCGGCCAGCACCCCGTCGAGGTCGTCGTGCACGGGTTCACCGTGCCCGCCCTTTGCGTTTTCCGCAAAGAAACTCGCCCGACCGGCTCCCGGACAGGACGGTGGACAGCCCGCGGCCGCCGGTACGCCGCCTCCCGCGCCGACCGCCGGCAACGAACCGACGAGAGGGCCGAATCTGATGGACAGCGAACGCTGGGACGCCATGTACGACAGCCGCGACCGGGTCTTCAGCGGCAACCCCAACGGCGTGCTCGTCACCGAGACCGCCGGCCTGCCGCCGGGCCGGGCGCTCGACGCCGGCTGCGGCGAGGGCGCCGACGCGCTCTGGCTGGCCCGGCGCGGCTGGCAGGTCACCGCGGCCGACGTCTCCGGGGTCGCCCTGCGCCGCGCCGCCGCCACGGCGCCCGCGGACGTCCGCGACCGCGTGTCGTGGGTACGGACCGACCTGCTCGCCACGCCGCCCCCGGCCGGCGCCTTCGACCTGGTGTCCGTCCACTACTTCCCGCTCGTACGCCTGCCGGGCCACGCCGCGCTGCGCGGCCTCCTGGACGCCGTCGCCCCCGGCGGCACCCTGCTCTTCGCCACCCACGCCCTCGCGGACCTGCCCCCGCGCTCGAGGGAGGGCCCCGCGCCCGCCGACCACTACCAGCCGGGCGACATCGCCCCGCTCCTCGACTCCACCTGGAACGTCCTGGTCAACGAGACGCGCCCGCGCACCACCCCGGCCCCCGCCGGCACGAACCACGCGCACGACGCCGTCCTGCGGGCGCGCCGCATGCCGTGACGGCGGGGCGACGCCGAGGGGAGCGGCTCCGGCCGGTCACCGGGGCGGCCACAACCACAAATGGCCCACCGCCATCAGGTGCAAGTGGCCCACCTGACTGGGCTGCTTCCCTCCTAGGGTGGGACGCGTGACCGCAACCGCGCCCGTCAGGCGACCTTCGCCCGCCGCTGCCCGCGGTGCCCCTGAGCGTCCCCCTACCCCGAGGAATCCCTCATGCAGGCCATCACCGTCCAGGACCGCGACGCCGGCGTCGGCGGCCTGACCCTCTCCGAGCTGCCCCACCCGCACGCCGCCGAGAACGACGTGATCGTGGAGGTCCACGCCGCCGGATTCACCCCGGGCGAGCTGGACTGGCCCGGCACGTGGACCGATCGGGCCGGCCGGGACCGTACCCCCAGCGTGCCCGGCCACGAGCTGTCCGGGGTGGTCGCCGAACTCGGCTACGGCACCACCGGCCTGACGGTCGGCCAGCGCGTGTTCGGCCTGACCGACTGGACCCGCAACGGCTCGCTGGCCCAGTACACGGCGGTCGAGGCCCGCAACCTCGCCCCGCTCCCGGCCGACGTCGACCACCTCACGGCCGCCGCGCTGCCGATCTCCGGGCTCACCGCCTGGCAGGCCCTGTTCGACCACGCGCACCTGGTGACCGGTCAGAGCGTGCTCATCCACGGTGCCGCGGGAGGCGTCGGCTCCCTCGCCGTGCAGCTGGCCCGCGAGGCCGGCGCCCGGGTGATCGGCACCGGCCGGGCCGGCGACCGCGACACCGCGCTGGGCCTGGGCGTGGACACCTTCGTCGACCTCCAGGCCGAAGGGCTGGCGGACGTCGGCGAGGTCGACGTCGTGTTCGACGTGATCGGTGGCGAGATCCTCGAACGCTCCACCGCGCTGGTCCGCCCCGGCGGCACCCTGGTCACCATCGCCGAGCCGGTCACCGTCCACCCCCGCGACGGGCGTGCCGTCTTCTTCGTCGTCGAACCCGACCGGACCCGCCTGGCCGACCTCGCCCGGCGGCTGCGGGACGGCCGCCTCAAGCCGGTCGTCGGCGCCGTCCGGCCGCTCGCCGAGGCGGCCTCCGCGTTCGCGCCGGACAAGCGCACCCCCGGCAAGACGATCATCCGCGTCACCGAAGGCTGAGCGGACCCCCTCGCATCCCGCATCCCGCATACGCCCGTACGCCGACGCCGCGCCGCCCGGCGGGGCGTCGGCGGCTCCACCGGCGGCGGTTCCACCGGGCGCGGCGGCCCGGCCGCGCTGATACTGAAGCCGATCCGTACGGCCGTGGCGCGAGGCCGCCACGGACGCCCGCCGGGATGAGGGACGTCCATGACGCACGTACCGCAACAGGACCGCGGCGGCACCGGGCGGAATCCGGGAGACCCGCGCCGGCGGCGGGGTCTCGCCCGGTTCGTCTGCGGGCGGCGCACCAAGTGGGTGACGCTGGCGCTGTGGCTCGTGGTGATCGTCGCCCTGGCCCCGCTCGCCTCGAAGCTCACCGGTGCCCAGGACAACGACGCCCAGTCCTGGCTGCCCGGCAGCGCCGAGTCCACCAAGGTGCTCGACGCCTCCAAGGACTTCCGCGACGAGCGGACGCCGGCGGTGGTGATCTACGCCCGCGAGGACGGACTCACCCGAGCGGACCAACGGCGCGTGTCCCGGGCGGCCGAGGGCATCAAGGAGCTGCGCGCGCACGGGATCCGCGGCTGGGAGAGCACCGGGCCCGTGTACGACCGCCGCGAGAACCCCCGGGCGGCACAGATCCTCGTACCGATCACGATGGACGAGGACGGCTGGGAGCAGATCGCGCCCGCGGTGGACCGGATCCGCGAGGTCAGCGGGACCAGCGCAGACGGGCTCTCGGTCCACATCACCGGTCCCGGCGGCACCTCGGCGGACTTCGCGGAGGCGTTCGAGGGCATCGACTCCACGCTGCTCTACGCGGCCGCCTCGGTGGTGATCATCGCCCTGCTGGTCACGTACCGCAGCCCCACCCTCCTGCTCGTCCCGCTCTTCTCGGTGATCGCGGCGCTGCTGACGGCACAGGCGATCGTCTACCTGCTCGCCGAGCACGCCGGGCTGACCGTCAACGGGCAGAGCGCGGGCATTCTGCTGGTGCTGGTCTTCGGCGCCGGCACGGACTACGCGCTGCTGCTCGTCGCGCGCTACCGGGAGGAGCTGCGGCGCCACCACGACCGGCACGAGGCGATGGCCGTGGCCGTGCACCGGGCGGGCCCGGCGGTGCTGGCCAGCGGGGCGACCGTGATCATCAGCCTGCTGGTGCTGGTCTTCGCGGAGATGAACTCCACCAGCGGACTCGGCCCGGTGTGCGCGGTCGGTGTCACGCTCTCGCTGCTCGCGATGCTCACCCTGTTCCCGGCGCTGCTGGTGATCGTCGGCCGCTGGATCTTCTGGCCGCTCATCCCGCACGAGGGTTCCCGGGAGCCGACCGAGCACGGGATGTGGGCCCGGATCGGTGCCCGGATCAGCCACCGGCCCCGGGCCGTCTGGAGCGTCACCGCGATCGTCCTGGCCGCGCTCTCGCTCGGCATCCTGCAGCTGCGTGCGGCCGGGCTGGCCAACAAGGACGCCTTCACCGACACCCAGGACTCCGTCACCGGCCAGCAGATCTCCGCGCGGTACTTCCCGGCGGGCAGCGGCGACCCGCTCGTGATCGTCACCGACACCGACCGGGCCCCGGCGGTCAAGCGCGTGGTCGCCGGGACCGAAGGCGTCGTCCCGGACTCGCTCGCGGTACCGCAGGGCACCCGGCGCTCGTACGAGGGCAGAACCCTGTTCGAGGCGACGATGACCGACCCGTCCGACAGCGCGGCCGCCAAGAAGACGGTGGACCGGGTCAGGGACGCCGTGGACGCGGTCCCGGGCGCCGAGACGCTGGTCGGGGGCGGTACGGCCGCGCTGCTCGACGCCGACGACGCCTCGGTCCGCGACAACAAGCTGGTGATGCCGCTGGTCCTGGTGGTCGTCCTGCTCGTCCTGATGGTGCTGCTCCGGGCGGTCGTGGCGCCGCTGCTGCTGATCGCCACGGTGGTGCTCTCCTACGCGGCGGCGCTCGGCATCAGCGCGCTCGCCTTCCGGCACCTCTTCGACTACGCGGGGGAGGACACGTCCTACCCCTTGTTCGTCTTCGTCTTCCTGGTCGCCCTGGGCATCGACTACAACATCTTCCTGGCCACCCGGATCCGCGAAGAGGCACGCAGACAGGGCACCCGCCCCGGCACCCGAACGGCCCTGGCGGCTACCGGCGCGGTCATCACCTCGGCCGGGCTCGTCCTCGCGGGCACCTTCGCGGTGCTCGGCACCCTGCCCGTCACCGCCTTCGCCGAGATCGGCTTCGCGGTGGCGGTGGGCGTGCTCCTGGACACCTTCATCGTCCGGTCCGTCCTGGTGACCTCCCTCTTCCTCGACATCGGCCCGAGGATCTGGTGGCCGCACCAGCTTCACCGCCAGCACGCCGAACGCCCGCCCACGCGGGGAGCGTTGCACTAGCGCAGCCCCGGGCACACCGCCGCGGCACACCGCGTTCGACCGCCGCTGGGGGGTGACTACGAGAGGGGAGAGGAGCGCCGCAACCTGACCTGCCGGGCCGGTTCTGTGGGACGATCGCCCGTGGCGAGTCGGCTTCGTCGTCCGGGGCCGGTCGTGAGGTGGCTTCAGGTTCCTGACCTGCAGGTTGGGCCCTCCCTGGGGGAGGAGGGCAGCCCTGCGCCCCCGGCAGGACTCGAACCTGCGACCAAGCGCTTAGAAGGCGCCTGCTCTATCCGCTGAGCTACGGGGGCCGGTGTGGCGTGGAACGGTGGCCGGGCTCGGCGGATCCGTGACCTTGCCAGGGGTCAAGGATAGGGCTCCGTTGAGCCACACCCGGTAGCTTCACTCCGGCACCACCTTGTGGAGGTTCAGTGAAGCGTCCTGATAATCGCAGGCGAGTGCGATTCGCGCATCGCTTTTTTCAGCGCGTCGCCGGTGGTGTTGTGCAGTCGTTATGCCCGGGGGGCGGGAGCTTCTGGGTTGAAGAAGGCGCGCTGCGGCGCTAAACGCTTTCAAATTCGGATGGAAGCGGGCATTCTTCGCATGTGGCGACCTCGGACGTACGGCCTGACCTGCTGAGCGCACTCTCCGCCCTGCGCGAGTGCGTCGCCGCCGCGCGCTTCCCGCTCCCCCTGCCCGGGGCGGCCGGGGCGCGGCGGAGCAGAGCGGAACTGCTCGCGCAGCTCGACGACTATCTCGTTCCCCGGCTGCACCGGCCGGACGCGCCGCTGCTCGCGGTCGTCGGCGGGTCGACGGGGGCGGGGAAGTCGACGCTCGTCAACTCGCTGGTGGGCAGATGTGTGAGCGAGTCGGGCGTGTTGCGGCCCACGACGCGGATGCCCGTCCTCGTCTGCCATCCCGACGACCAGTCCTGGTTCGCCGGCCAGCGGGTGCTGCCGCACCTGACGCGGGTGTGGATGCCGCGGCAGGACGCGGCGCACGGGCGCGTCGAGGCGTACGAGTCGTACGGCGCGTACGAGGCCCAGGAGGTGGACGAGCCGTACGGGGGCGACGAGGGCGCCGGGGGCGGTGGTGGCGTCGGCGGCGGTGTCCGTGCCGGGTACGGGGCCGGCCGCGCGGCCTCCGGGGCGTACGGCGGACGCGACCTCTACCGCGTCCCGCGCGGCCCGGCGCGCGGCGCCGCGACCTTCGGGGAGGGCGGCGGCGGGCCCGACGGGACCCTGCTGCGGATCGAGGTCGACGAGAACGTGCCCTCCGGCCTCGCCCTCCTCGACGCCCCCGACATCGACTCCCTCGCCGGGCACGCCCGCGAGCTGGCCGCCGAGCTGGTGTGCGCCGCGGACGTGTGGGTGCTGGTGACGACCGCCTCGCGGTACGCGGACGCGGTGCCGTGGCACCTGCTGCGCACGGCGAAGGAGTACGACGTCAGCCTGGTCACCGTGCTCGACCGGGTGCCGCACCAGGTCGCCGGCGAGATCTCCCTGCAGTACGCCTCGCTGCTGCGCCAGGCCGGCCTCGGCGACGTGCCCCGCTTCACCGTCCCCGAACTGCCCGAGTCCGCCGGCGGCGGCAGCCGCCTGCTGCCCGCCACGGCGGTCCAGGAGCTGCGCGACTGGCTCGCGCACCGCGCCCGGGACCCCCGGGCGCGCGCCGACGCCGCCGCACGGACCGCGAACGGCGTGCTCGCGTCGCTCCGCTCCCGGGTCACGTCGCTGGCCGGGGCGTGCGCCGCGCAGCACGCGGCGGCGACGCGGATGGCGCACCGCGTGGAGCGGGCGTACGAGGAGGCCGCCGAGAAGGCGCACGCCGACCTCGTCGGCGGCGCCGCCTTCGCCGGCGACGCCCTCGCGCACTACCGCAACCGCGCCCTCACCGGCGCCTCCACCGAACTCCTCGACGCCCTGACCGGCAACGTCACCGCCGTCCTGGCCTGCGCCGTGGCCGCCGCCGACGAACGGGTCACCGCCGAGCTGCGCCGCGAGCCGGGCGCGGCGGCGCTGCCGTTCGGGGCAGCGGGGGCGGGGGCGCAGGAGCGGGTGGGGGTGCTCGTACGGCGCTGGCGCCGGTGCCTGGAGGAACTGGCCGACGAGGCGCTGCGCGCCGCCGGACACGGACCGGACGCGGACCCGGAGGAGGCGGCGGCGCTGCTGGCCGTGGCGCTGCTCGACGGCTCGAACGGGCGCGGGGCGGCGGACGGGCTGACGGAGCTGCTGGGCGCGAAGGCCGGGCTGCGGCTGCGGAGCCGGGGCGGGCGGCTGCTCGGCACGTACTTCGAGCGGGCGCTCGACGGGGAGCGGGACCGCCGGCTGGCGGCGATCGACGCTCTGGAGGCGCAGTCCGGCCAGCAGGCCCGGTTGATCGCGGCCATGTCCGTGCTGCAGCGGGAGAAGTGACGGGAGAGGTGAGCGGGGTGCGCTCGGAGGAGACGTCGGGACGCGAGTCGGCGGAGGTTCCGCTTCCGATTGGGGAGGCCACGGAGCCGGTGCCGGCGGCGGGCGGGGCGGACCGCGGGGCCGAAGTGGCCGAGTTGCGTGGGGTCGCGGGGGGCGCGGGCCCGGGCGCGCGGGCGGAATCGGACACCGGGACGGGCGCGGGTGTGGGAGAGGCGTGTGCGCGTGGTGACGGCGCAGACGGGGGTGACGGCGGTGATGGCGGGGCTGGCGAGGATGGCGGGTTCGGCGAGGACCTGCCTTCGGTGCCGGCCCCGGTCGGGATGTGGGACGACGGGCTGATCGCGCGCCGCGCGGCGCGGTGGGGCGTACGGCGGGTGCGTCGGCGGGCGGAACCGGCGGAGGGCGCCGCGGAGGCGGCCGGCTCCGGGGCGGAGCCGGAGGGCGAGGCTGCCGACGTGTCCGGTGGGGCGGTGGCGACTGCGGCGGAGGAGACGGGGGTTGAAGAGCCGCCCCGGGCTTCGGAGCCGGAGCCGGAGTCGCAGCAGGAGCAGGAGCAGGAGCAGGAGCAGGAGTCCGGGCCGGAGCCGGAGCCGGACCGGGAGGCTTCGCCTGCGGACGGGGTGGATGCGGGATGTGCGGGTGAGGTGGCCGGTGCGGCTGGGGCGGATGGCGGTAGGCGAGAGGGCGGTGTCGCGGAGATGGGCGCAGACGACGGGACGGACGTGGCGGCGGCGGAGCCGGCGGACGGCGGTGGCCCGGGCGGCGGGTCCGACGGCGCTGGGCCGGTGGACGACGGCGGGTTGACCGGCGGTGGGGCCGCGGGCGGCGCGGGGTCCGGTGCCGAAGTGACCGACGGCGGCTCCGCGGACGGTACGGGGGACAGTGAGAGCAAGCGCCTTCTCAGCGCTTGGTCGCAGGAGCCCGGGGCGGGTGCCGGGGACGGCGATCTGGCGGATGCCGGCGAGCGCGGCGATGCGTACGACGGGGACGGCGCCGCGGGGCAGGGGCCCGGCGGTGCGCACGCGGACTACGGCGCGGACGCGGGGATGCCCGGAGGATTCGTACCGCGTGCCGAAGGCCCGCTGCGCGGGCGGCTCGACGCCCTGCGTGAGCTGGTCGGCCTCTCCCGTACGCGACTCGACGGGCGCACGCTCGCCGAGGCCGGCCGCGTACTCGACGAGGCCGCCGACCGGCAGCGGCTCTCCCTCGACCACGCCGTCGTCGCCATCGCGGGCGCCACCGGCAGCGGCAAGTCCAGCCTCTTCAACGCCCTCGCCGGCACCCCCCTCTCGGAGGTCGGGGTGCGCAGGCCCACCACCTCCCAGCCCGCCGCGTGCGCCTGGCGCGGCGCCGGGGACCACGCGCCGACCCTGCTGCTCGAACGCCTCGGCCTCCCGCCGCGCGCCGCCCGGCCGCTCCGCGACGACCTGGGGCTGCGCGGGCTCGTCCTCGTCGACCTGCCCGACCACGACTCGGCGGTGGACGAGCACCGCGCGCGCGTGGAGCAGCTGCTGCGCCGCGTGGACGCGGTGATCTGGGTGGTGGACCCGGAGAAGTACGCGGACGCGGCGCTGCACGAGCGGTATCTGCAGCCGCTGGCGGGCTACGCCGAGGTGATGTTCGTCGTCCTCAACCAGGTCGACCGGCTGCCCGCGCACGCCGTCGGGCAGGTGCTCGACGACCTGCGCCGGCTCCTCGACGAGGACGGCGTCGCGCTCGGCGAGCACGGCGAACCCGGCGCGTGCGTGCTCGCGCTGTCCGCGCTCACCGGCGAGGGCGTGGCCGACCTGCGCGCGGAGCTGGTGTCGTTCATCGCGGAGCGCCGGGCCGCCGAGCGTCGGCTGACCGCGGACGTGGACGGGGCGACGGCGCGGCTGCTCGACGTGTACGTGGGGGAAGGCGGCGGGGGCGGGCTGGACGAGCGGATCCGGGCCGAGTTCGAGGACCGGCTCGCGGAGGCGGTGGGCGCGGCGGCGACCGGGCAGGCCGCGGAGCAGCGGTGGCTGCGTGAGGCGGAAGAGGCGTGCGGGGCGCGGCTGGCGCAGCTGTGGCGGCGTCGGCGGGCGGCGCGGGCGGCCGGCGGTTCGGCGGATCCGGCGGGCGCGGGCGGTCCGGGCGGTTCGAGCGGTTCGAGCGGTTCGGGCGGTTCGGGCGGCTCGGGCGACGGTGCCGCGGACGGGGCGTCCGCGGGCGTGGGCGCGCTGATGCCGGAACCGCGGTCCGGTGAGCAGGAGTTGGTCCCCGCGCGAGCGGTGGTGGAGCAGGCCGTACGGACCGTGGCCGAGGAGGCGGGCGCCGGGCTGCCGGCGCCGTGGGCGAAGGCGGTGCGCGAGGCGGGGGTGCGCGGAGCGGAGGGGCTCGCGGACGGGCTGATGCGGACCGCGCCGGGCGGGGCCGCGGGTGCGGGTGAACCGGGCGCGGACGCGGGTGCGCCGGACGGGGGCGAGCCGGGTGCCGGTGAGGCGGCGGCGGGCGAGTCGGGCGGGGATGAGGCGCCCGCCGGCGGAACGGGTGCGGGCGGGGGTGCCGGGGCGACTCGGCCGGGTGGCGTGCCGCGGCCGCGGTGGTGGTCGGCGGTGGGCGCGGTGCAGAGCGGGCTGCTCGGTTGATGGGCGGCACGGTCATCGGCGTGATCGTGCCGCGCATCAACCGGG